>NZ_SOGM01000009.1:0-75375 GCF_004403545.1 Cryobacterium sp. TmT2-59
CGTCGACCTCGCCGACGAGCACGGAGTCGGCTGGATCGACGGGGTCGAAGCCCCCGTGTCGATGCGCACCGTGAATCAGCTCATCTGCGCCGGCGGGTACCGCAAGATCCTTCTCGGAGTGAACGGTGAGGTGCTCTACCTCGGCGGCAAGGAAAGATTCTTCAGCCAGGCCCAACGCCGCGCGATCGCCGCTCGTGACGGCGGCTGCATCATCCCGGGCTGCCAGGTCAACGCAGCCTGGGCCGAGGTGCACCACATCATCCCCTGGGTCAACCACGGCCCCACCGACATCAACAACGGGGTGCTGCTCTGCTGGTTCCACCATCACAGCATCGAGACCTCGGGNTGCGGCCTGGGCCGAGGTGCACCACATCATCCCCTGGGTCAACCACGGCCCCACCGACATCAACAACGGGGTGCTGCTCTGCTGGTTCCACCATCACAGCATCGAGACCTCGGGGTGGCTGATCCGCATGGTGCGGGGCAAACCCGAGGTCATGGCCCCGGTCTGCCACGACCCGGCCCGCACCTGGGTACCGGGCCAGGACCACCGCGCCCACCGGGCCAGCGGTGCTGGCGTCGGTAACCGCGCCCGCACCCGCGCTCACCCACGGGCCACCGATTCCGCGCACTAGCCGACCTCGCACCAGCCCCTCGGCCGTCCCGCTGCCGCCCCGCTGACCGGCGCTCCAACTCCGTGCCCCGAACTCCGTGCCCCGAACCCCGAACCCCGAACCCCGTACGCTGGATGCCGAGGATCACCGATCTTCCGAGCGAGGGAGACCCCATGGGCTATTTTCTGGCACCGACGACCAGCGCGGCGCTGTCCCTGCTCGGCGAGCTGGACGCATCCGCCCAGACCGCCCCGCTCGACCGCGTGCGGGCCATCCGCACCCTACTCCGTGAGCTCGATGCCGACCCGGCCACCCTGACCGGTGTGCGGAACGCACTCCGCGGCGGATCGACCTGGGAGGAGATCGCCGAAGCGGCGCTCCTGCAGACCGCAGCGGCCAAGTCGCGGTGGAGCGGCACGGATGACGAGATCGCGGCCCGCCAAGCCGCGGGGCGCAAGCGAGCTGTCCGTCCCAGCACCGTGCCGACCGACCTGCCGGGTTTGTCCGTGTCGGCGGCAGCAGCGAAACTGGGGGTGACCGTTCAGGCCGTCTATCTGAAGGTCAGCCGGGGAAAGCTGGCCAGCCGGACGATCGAGTTGCCTGACGGTCGCAGCTACAAACGGGTCTTCCTTGGTGGCGACGACGGGGCCAACCTTGACCACGCCCCAACGGCAGAAGACAATGAGCCAATCTACCCAGCCGATTCCTCCGGACGGAGCACGCATCATGACTGATTTCTATTCTGGAACACCCGCACCGACCAGGACCCTGGACACCGATCCAACCCAGACCCTGGTGACTTCCGATTTCGTCGACGAACGCGGGGCGGAGCTGCAGCCCGAGCCCGAGCAGCCGCCCGCGCCGGAGCGCGCTGCCTCCGCCGCCGCGGTGAGACGGGTGCCGTCGCCCGCCCAGCGCACCGCGCTCGTCGTCCTGGTCGCCATCGGGGCGCTGGCGCTGGTCTTCATCGTCATGCTCGTGGCGGGGGTCTCCAGCGAGAGCATCAACGCCCTGGCTGTGTTCGCGACCCCGATCGCCTCGATGGTGGCCGCGTACTACGGCATCACGCTGAGCATCCAGCAGGTCGGTAACGAGCGGGCCGAGAAGGAAAAGGCTCTCGCCCGAGCGGAAGCCGCCGACGCGGCCAGCCGGGAGACCGAGGTGTGGGCGTCCCAGATGGAGTCGGGCCTGCGGGTCGCCGTGGCCCAGCTCACCGCCGCGCGGATGGGCACCGACGCGGTCACGAAGGCGGCCGGCACCCCCGACGACTTCTTCTAGTCGGTCCGTTCTTCTTTTCCGGCCTAGCCGGCCTCCTCGTCTGCCGTGCCGTTGCGGAGGCGCACGATCGTCTCCCAGCAGGCGACGACCGCCAGCACCCCCATGCTCGCGGCTCCGAGCAGGAGAGGGGACAGCAGGAAGGACAGCGGCAGCAGGCACAGCAGCAGGACGATGCCCAGCAGGTGTGACAGGAGCACCTCGCCGGTCACGACCAGACGGAACAGCGCCAGTCCGAGCAGGTACAGCAGTGGCCCGCCGGTGATCGTGACGGCCGTGGAGAGCATCATCGTGTCGTGCGGGTGCCCGAGGATTTCCTTGTCGCCGACACCGGTCAGCACGACGCCGGCGATGATCACGGCGTGCACGTAGGTGTAGGCGAGCCGGGCGACGCGCCCGGAACCCTCGTCGGCCGCGAGCGCCCTGCTGCCGGCGCTCTCGGCGTGATCGAAGTAGAGCCACCACATCGCAACGCCGCTGACGAAAGCTATCAGCAGCCCCAGCACGCCCGCCAGTGACGCCGACTGGTCGACAAAGGCGAATCCGGTTACCAGGAACGATTCGCCGAGCGCGATGATCACGAAGAGGGCGCTGCGTTCAGCGATGTGCGCGCCGGTGAGCTCGGCGTTCCTCGGGCGGGACCGTCCGAGCCCGGGCACTGGGAAGCCGACGCCGGCGGAGAGGAACTCGATGCCGAGAGCCAGGGTCCAGAGCGCGAGGCGATATGCCGGGGGGAGCAGGCCGCCCACGATCCAGAAGGCGCCCGCCATCGCCAGCCAGAGGAAGATCCGCACGAAGGTCCGGAACAGCGCAGAGTCGTGGCGGGCCACAGCGATCGCCATGAAGGCGGTGCGGCCCAATTGCAGCAGGACGTAGGCCAGCGCGAAGACGAGGCCCCGGTCGCCGAAGGACTCGTAGATCGACACGCTGATTACGAGCCCGATCAAGGACAGGCCGATCACGGCGCCGCGCACCGGCAGGCGGGCCGGATCGAGCACATTGGTCACCCAGGTGGTGTGCACCCAGATCCACCAGAGGGCGAGAACGAGCACGGCGGACTCGAGCGCGCCGGCCCAGGACTGGTTCTCGTAGAGATAGCGGGAGAGCTGGGTCAGCGCGAGCACGAAGATGAGGTCGAAGAACAGCTCGATGTGCGTGACCCGGTCCGCCTGGGCGGAATGATCGGGACGCAGCAGGTTGCGGCGGATCCCGAAACCAGGCGAACGGATGGCGGGGGTGGTGTGGGGCTGTGAAGTCACCGGACCAGTCTGCCCCAGTAGCGTGAGCCCGTGCGGGAATCCCGCCCGCCTGATCCCGCGGAGCGGGCTGTCGGTTGCCCATCTGGTGCTTTCTATGACATTCTTTACGAAACGAACGGTCAGTTAGTAAATACGGCGATCAAAGGTGATGAAGCCATGCCCGAAGCATTCCTCGTTGATGGTGTTCGAACTCCCATCGGCCGATACGGCGGAGTGCTGGCCGGCATCCGTCCCGATGACCTCGCAGCCCTGGTGCTCGCCTCGGTCGTGTCCCGCGCCGGTCTGGACCCGGCTCTGATCGACGAGGTGATCCTCGGAGCAGCCAACCAGGCCGGCGAGGACAACCGCAACGTCGCCCGGATGGCCGTGCTGCTGGCCGGTCTTCCCGACAGCGTGCCGGGGATCACCGTCAACCGGCTCTGCGCCTCCGGCCTCTCCGCCGTGCACATGGCGGCCAACATGATCAAGGCGGGTGAAGCCGACCTCGTCATCGCCGGCGGCGTCGAATCGATGACCCGTGCACCCTGGGTACTCGCCAAGCCGGAGAAGGCCTTCGCCAAGCCCGGCGAGATCGTGGACACCTCCATCGGCTGGCGCTTCCGGAACCCGCGCCTCGAGGCCCGCGACAAGGCCACCTTCTCTATGTCGGAGACGGCGGAAGAGGTCGCCACCATCGACGGCATCAGCCGCGCCGACGCGGATGCCTTCGCCCTGCGTTCGCACCGGCTGGCACTGGACGCCCAGCGTGACGGCATCTTCGACGCCGAGATCGTCGGGGTGCCCACCCGCGCCGGCCTGGTCGAACTCGACGAGGGGCCCCGGGCCGACACGACGCTCGAACGCCTCGCCGCGCTGCGGTCGGTCGTGCGACCGGGCGGCATCGTCACGGCCGGCAACGCCAGCTCGCTCAACGACGGCGCCTCCGCGATCATCGTGGCCAGCGCCGCGGCCATCGAGCGCCTCGGCCTCACCCCCCGCGCCCGCGTGGTGGGCGGCGCCAGCGCCGGTGTCGCACCGGAGACCATGGGCCTCGGCCCGGTCCCGGCCACGCAGAAACTGCTGCAGCGGGCCGGCCTGACCGTCAAGGACGTGGATGCCGTCGAACTCAACGAGGCCTTCGCGACCCAGTCGCTGGCCTGCATCCGCCGGCTCGGGCTGGACCCGGAGATCGTCAACCGGCACGGCGGGGCCATCGCCCTCGGGCATCCGCTCGGGTCGTCCGGTTCCCGCATCCTGATCACCCTGCTGGGCCGGATGGAGCGCGAGGGCGCCCGTCGCGGCGTGGCAACCATGTGCGTCGGCGTCGGACAGGGCTCCTCCCTGCTCGTGGAGCGTGTCTAGATGAGCCACGAATTCACGACCCTGCTGGTCGAGTACCGACCCGACCGCGTACACGTGCAGCTGAACCGGCCCGACGTGCGCAACGCCATCGACCAGACCATGATCGACGAGCTGCACCAGGTCTGCGCCGAACTCGAGCGCGGGCCGCGCATCCTGATCCTGTCCGGTACGAACGGCGTGTTCGCCTCCGGGGCGGACATCGCCCAGTTGCGGGACCGGCGCGCGGAAGACGCCCTCAAGGGCATCAATTCCAGCCTGTTCGCGCGGATCGCCCGCCTGCCGCTGCCGGTGATCGCGGCCATCGACGGCTGGGCGCTCGGCGGCGGAGCCGAGCTGGCCTACGCCGCCGACTTCCGGATCGCCTCCGAGACCGCCCGACTCGGCAACCCGGAGACGGCGCTCGGCATCATCCCGGCCGCCGGCGCCCTCTGGCGGCTGGCCGAGCTCGTGGGGGAGCCCGTCGCGAAGGAGATCATCCTGGCCGGGCGCATCCTGACCGCCGCGGAGGCTCTCGCCGTGCACCTCGTCACGGAGGTGCACGAGCCGGACGCGCTCCTCGCGGCCGCGCACGCCCTGGCTGACCGGATCGCCCGGCAGGACCCCCTGGCCACCCAACTGGCCAAGGAGGTCTTCCACGTTCCGGCCCACGAACACCCGCAGGCCGACAACGAGGCCCAGGCCCGCCTGTTCGAATCGGAAGAGAAATTCACCCGGATGACCGCATTCCTGGAGAGGAAGAAGCGATGACGCTCAGCACCGAGAACCTCAGCACCGAGAGCCTCAGCACCGAGAACTTGCCCGGCGGCGTGCCGCAGCACGTCGGTGTGCTCGGCGGCGGCCGGATGGGCGCGGGGATCGCGCACGCGTTCCTGATGGCCGGCGCATCCGTCACCGTGGTCGAGCAGGGCGACGCCGCCGCTGCCGCCGCGCACGACCGGGTGATGGCGGCCGTTGACAAGTCGGTCAGCCGCGGCAGCGTGGCCGCCGGCCGCGACGAGCTGTTCGGCAGGCTGAGCGTGGCGACGGATGCCGCCGCCTTCGCCGGCTCCGGGCTGGTCGTCGAGGCCGTGCCGGAGATCGTCGCCCTCAAGACGCAGGCGCTCCGCACCGTGGAGGCGCACCTCGCGCCCACGGCCTGGCTCGCGTCCAACACCTCCTCGCTGTCGATCACCGATCTGGCCGAGGCGCTCGACCGCCCGGAGCGGTTCATCGGCCTGCACTTCTTCAACCCGGTGCCTGTCTCGACCCTGATCGAGGTCGTCACGGGGGAGCGCACCGACCCGGAGCTCGCGCGACTCGCCCAGTCCTGGGTGTCCGCACTCGGCAAGACGCCCATCATGGTGCGTGACTCACCCGGCTTCGCCAGCTCGCGCCTCGGCGTCGCCATCGCGCTCGAGGCGATCCGCATGGTCGAGGAGGGCGTCGCCAGCCCTGAGGACATCGATGCCGCCATGGTGCTCGGCTACAAGCATCCGGTCGGGCCTCTCCGCACGACCGACATCGTCGGGCTCGACGTTCGGCTCGGCATCGCCGAGCACCTGCATGAGACCCTCGGCGACCGCTTCACCCCGCCGCAGCTGCTGCGCGACCTCGTCGCGCGCGGTGACCTCGGACGCAAAAGCGGCCGCGGCTTCTTCGATTGGAAGGACGCATCATGACACTCCTCAGCTCTGGACCCGGCACCTCTGAACCCGGCACCGGCACGGTTGTGCCCAGCTACGTTCTCGACTCCTGGTGGACTCCGGCGGACGGCGCCCGCACCCAGCGCGTGCTCGACGCGAGCACCGGCGACGAGATCACTCAGGTCAGCAGCGAGGGCCTCGACCTCGCCGCGGTGGTGGAACACGCCCGCACGATCGGCCAGGCCTCGCTCGGCGAACTCACCTTCCACCAGCGCGCCATCCTGCTCAAGAAATTGGCCCAGTACATCGGCGGGGTCAAGGAGGAGCTCTACGAGCTCTCCGCGCGCACCGGGGCCACCCGCTACGACTCGATGGTCGACATCGACGGCGGCATCGGCGTGCTCTTCACCCTGTCCTCCAAGGGACGCCGCGAGATGCCCAACAGCCAGGTCTACGTCGACGGCGACGTCGAGGCCCTCTCCCGCGACGGCTCGTTCAGCGGCCAGCACATCTACACCCGCATCCCCGGGGTCGCGTGCCAGATCAACGCGTTCAACTTCCCGGTCTGGGGCATGCTCGAGAAGCTCGCGCCGGCGTTCATCGCCGGGGTCCCCACGATCGTGAAGCCGGCCACCCCCACCGGGTACCTGACCGAGGCGGTCGTGCGGCACATCCTGGCGTCGGGCATCCTCCCGACCGGCAGCCTCCAGCTCATCTCCGGCAGCGCCCGCGACCTGATCGACCACCTCGACTACCGCGACCTGGTGGCCTTCACCGGCTCCGCCGGCACCGCCCGCAGCCTCAAGGCGCACCCCAACGTGGTGGAGGGCGGCGTGCGCTTCACCAGCGAGACCGACTCGCTCAACGCCGCGATCCTGGGACCGGATGCGACGAAGGGCACCGCCGAATTCGACGCCTACGTGGCCTCGGTCGTCACCGAGATCACCAGCAAGGCCGGCCAGAAGTGCACCAGCATCCGTCGCCTGATCGTGCCGGCGGGACGCCGGGACGAGATCGTCGCGGCCGTCTCCGAGCGCGTGGCGCGCCGCGTCACCATCGGGGACCCGCGCGCCGAGGGGGTCACGATGGGCCCCCTCGCGAGCCGGGAACAGCGTGACGAGGTGCTCGGCAGCGTCGGGCGCCTGATCAGCGGGGGCGGGCACATCGTGATGGGCAGCCTGGACACCCCGGAGGGGACCGATCCGGTCGGCGCGTTCGTGGCGCCCGTGCTGCTGGCCTTCGATGACCCGGAATGCCCGGCCGTGCACGAGATCGAGGCGTTCGGCCCGGTCGCGTCCATCATCGAGTACACCGATCTGGCGCACGCCGTCGCGCTGGCCGCCCTCGGCGGCGGCTCGCTGGTGACCACGGTCGCCACGCACGACCCTGACGTCGCGCGCACGCTCGTGCTCGGGATCGCCGCACACCACGGCCGGGTCCTGATGCTCGACCGGGTCGATGCCCGAAGCAGCACCGGTCACGGCTCACCCGTGCCGCACCTGGTCCACGGCGGGCCCGGGCGCGCCGGCGGCAGCGAGGAGCTGGGCGGCATCCGTTCGGTGCTGCACCACATGCAGCGCACCGCCATCCAGGGCTCGCCCGACATGCTGACCGCCGTCACCGGCGAATGGCACACCGGCGCAGCCGTGCACACGGGCATCCACCCGTTCCGCAAGTCGCTGGCCGAGCTTCGCGTGGGCGACCAGACGCAGGGTGGACCGCGCGTGGTCACTCTCGCGGACATCACGGCCTTCGCCGAGGCCACGGGCGACAAGTTCTACGCCCACACCGACGCCGAGGCCGCCGCTGCCAACCCGTTCTTCCCCGGAATCGTCGCGCACGGCTACCTCCTGGTGTCCTGGGCGGCCGGGCTGTTCGTCGACGCGGCCCCCGGGCCCGTGCTGGCGAACTCCGGACTGGAGCACCTGCGGTTCGTCACTCCGGTTTCGGCGGGCGACAGCATCCGGGTCACCCTCACGGCCAAGCGCATCACCCCGCGTGAGACGGACGAGTACGGCGAGGTCTGCTGGGATGCCGTGCTGCACAACCAGAACGATGAGGTCGTCGCCACCTACGACGTGCTCACCCTGGTCGCCAAGGAATAACCCGCCGTAACGCGCACCACGCCGGCAGCGAAAGCGCACAGATGGCCCCCTGGACTGTTCCCTGGGGGCCATTTGTGCGCTCAAGGGGCAATATTCAACTTCGCCGGGCTCAGCCGTTTCCATCCCTCATTCGGGGGCCAATAATGACCCGAGCGGGAGTCGCCCGGACAGGTCCGGGAGCTTTTGACCCGCTATCGACAAGGGCCCAGCCCTGGACAAGGAGTACCACTGATGGCTCGAGGAGAGAACCCCGTCCTGGAGACGATGACCGACATCAATGCCGTGTCACTGGCCAGCACCGAACTGGACGACCGCTCGCTGATGCTCGTCCGGATCGCGGCACTCGCCGCGACTGACGCCCCGGTCATGTCCTACCTGCTGCACGTCGGACCCGCGGAGGACGCCGGCGTGACCGTGGAGGATGTGGAGGATGTCCTCGTCGCCGTCGCACCGATCATCGGCACTCCGCGCACCATGGCCGCCGTGGGCAAGATTGCGGAAGCCCTCGGCATCGCGATCGAGCTGGGGTCGGAGGATACGCAGTAGCAGACAGGCAACAGGAACCGGCCAGGTCCTGGAGTCCGGCCCGCGAGCCTCAGAAAGCGGGGGCCGGGCGCGGACCATTACCGAATGGGAGAACACCGTGAGCAGATCCCCCCACGCGTCCCGGCATCCGGCCCGGCGCCTCAGATCGCTGGTCGGCATGCTGGCCGCCGCACTCGCGCTGAGCGGATGCGCGAACTCGGCACCCAGCAGACCGTCGCCCACGACCTCAGCGTCGGCCTCAGGGTCTGCCTCTGCGTCGACGCCGAGCGCGGGCGCTGCGCCGTCGGCCGATCAGACCCCCTGGGCCGGTGACGTCTGCATCTCGACCTCGACCCTGAAGTCCGATCTCCAGGGGCTGGCGACCGCAGCCACGACGGGCGGCGGCAACGCTCACGACGACGCTCAAGGACGTCCCCGCCAGACGTGAGGACGATCCCGAGCTGGTGGCGGTGCGGCAATCCGCTGATGACCTGGACACGTCTCTCGGCGCCCTCGAGGCGAGCGTGGCCGCCGTTGACGGCAAGACGGGAACGGCCCTGGTCGCGGCGATCGCTGCCGTCGTCAGTGCCGCCGGCGACTCACTGGCGGCACTGGCGGGCACGGTGGAGGCGATCGGGGCGGCCGCCGCGGACACCGGGAGCACGATCGGTCAGGCATGCGACGCGGTACCGGAATGCGATGTGCTGACCGAATAGTGCTGACCGAATAGTGTCTGGCCGAATACTGCTGCCCGGTCAGAGATCGGCGAGCAGGCTCACGGGGGATTCGATGCAGGCGGCCACGAAGGTGAGGAAGCCGGCGGCGGTTCCCCCGTCGCAGACCCGGTGATCGAAGACCAGGGACAGCTCGACCACGGTGCGCACCGCGAGTTCGTGGTTGACCACCCAGGGGCGCTCGATCATGCGGCCGATGCCGAGGATCGCGGCTTCCGGGTGGTTGATGATCGCGGCCGACCCGTCGACCCCGAGCGCACCGAAGTTGTTCAGGGTGAACGTGCCTCCACTCAGCGCGGCCGGGGGGAACGCTCCGTCCGCGGCCTGGCCGACCAGACCGGCGATGGAGTCCCACAGCTGCCGGGTCGTCAGAGCGTGGGCGCCGTGCACAACCGGCACCATGAGCCCCCGCGGAGTCTGGGCGGCGATGCCCAGATTGACGGCGCCGTGTTGCAGGATTTCCTGGCTCGCGGTGTCCACCGACGAGTTCAGCAGCGGGTACCGGCGCAGCCCGGCCACCGTGAAACGGGCGATCAGGGCCGTCACGCTGAACCGCTCACCGGTCGCCGCGAGCAGGCGGTCGCGGGCCGCGAACAGCTCGGTGGCGTCCACGTCGAGCCAGACGGTCGCCTCCGGGATCTCCCGGCGCGAGGTCGTCATGCGCTCGGAGACCACTTTTCGCAGTCCGCTGATCGGGATGCGGATGTCTTCCGGCTTCATCGCGGCCTCTGGGGCGGCCGGGGGAGCTGCCACGGGAGCCGCCACGGGAGCCACGAAAGCTGACGCGGGAGCCGCCACGGGAGCTGCCACAGCGGTTTCTGCCGCCGCGGCGGCCCGGTCGCGAATGTAGGACTCGACGTCCCGGCGCAGCACCAGGGCGTCCGGGCCGCTGCCCTGCAGGGTGGTCGCGTCGAAACCGTTCTCGCGGGCCAGTCGCCGCACCAGGGGCGAGACGACCGGGGACCGACCGGAACGTGGGGTGGGCGCCACCCGCGGCGGAGTCGCCGGAGTCGCCGGAGTCACGGCGGCCGGCTGCGCGGCGCTGGAACGGATGCCGAAGCGCCCCTGGGCGGGGCGGCGCACCGGGCGGGTGTTCTCACTCGTGCCGTAGCCGACCAGCACGGCGCCGGATGCCGAGCCCGCGGGCGCGACGGACGAATCGGCCCCCGAGTCGGCGCCCGAATCGGCCCCCGAGTCGGGAGCAGGGGGCGCCGGGGACGGCGGTGGGGTGGGCGTCCCGGCCGAGGGGGCGACGGTATCCGTCACCGTCAGGATCACCTGCCCGGCGTGGACGACCTGGCCGACGTCGCCGATCAGGGCTTCGACCACGCCGCCGTAGGGGGAGGGCAGCTCGACGATGGATTTGGACGATTCGACCTCGATCACGGGCTGGTCGATCGCGATGGTGTCGCCCACAGCGACCAGCCACGAGACGATTTCGGCCTCGGTGAGTCCCTCGCCGAGGTCGGGGAGGATGAAATTCTGTCCCATCAGGACCACTCCCAACTGCCGAGGGCGGCCAGGATGCGGTCGGGGGTGGGCAGGAAGTACTCCTCGAGTTTGGGCGACGGATACGGGATGTCGAAGCCGGTGATCCGCAGGATCGGCGCGGCGAGATGGAAGAAGTTGCGTTCGGTGAGCCGGGCGGCCACTTCAGCGCCGTACCCGCCGAACTGGGCGGCCTCGTGCACGACGGCGGCGCGCGAGGTCTTCCGCAGGGACGCGCCCACGGTCTCGTCGTCGAACGGGGACAGGCTGCGCAGGTCGATCACCTCGATCGAGAGACCCTCGGCTTCGGCCAGCTCCGCGGTCGCCAGGGCGGTCTTCACGGTCGGACCGTACGCGATCAGCGTCACGTCGGTGCCCTCCCGCAGCACGAGGGCGGTGTTCATCGGAGCGGTCTGCACCGGCAGGCTGAGCTCGGCCTTGGACCAATAGCGGCTCTTGGGCTCCATGAAGATCACCGGGTCGTCGCTCCGGATCGCCTCGCGCAACATCGAGTACGCGTCGGCCGGGTTCGACGGCGAGACCACGGTCAGGCCGGGAGTCGCCGTCCAGTAGGCCTCGGACGAGTCGGAGTGGTGCTCCACCCCGCCGATGTCGCCGGCGTAGGGAATCCGGATCACGATCGGCAGCGAGATGCGGCCGCGGGTGCGGTTGCGCATCTTCGCCACATGCGACACGATCTGCTGGAACGCCGGGTAACTGAAGGCGTCGAACTGCATCTCCACCACCGGCCGCAGACCGTAGATGGCCATGCCGATCGCCGTTCCCACGATCCCCGACTCGGCCAGCGGGGAATCGCTGACGCGGGTCTCGCCGAACTCGGCGTACAGGCCGTCGGTCACTCGGAAGACGCCGCCGAGCGGCCCGACGTCCTCACCGAACAGAACCACCGTGGGGTCGTCGCGCATCGCGTCCTGGATGGCCGCGTTGAGGGCGGCCGCCATGGTGAGGCTGGCCGGGGGGCGTGTCTCTGCGAGAGCGGGGAGCGTCATCGGGTTGCACCTGACTGGGTTGCGTCCGCGGCGTGCGCGGCGTGGTCGGCGTAGTCGGCGAGCTCGGTGGCCAGGAAGTCCCGCTGTTCCCGGAGCGCCGTGCGGGGGGTGGCATACAGGTGGTCGAACAGCTCGAGCGGATCCACCGGAGCCGTGCGCGTCATGCAGTCCCTCGTCGAGGCGGCCAGATCTTCGGCCTCCAGCAGGATGTCCGCGCGCTCCCGGTCCGACAGGGCGCCAGACTCGGAGAGGAAGGTGTCCAGGCGTGCGATCGGATCGCGCCGTCGCCAGATCTCCAGGTCGCCGGCATCGCGGTAGCGGCTCGGGTCGTCCGAGTTGGTGTGCGCCTCCATCCGGTAGGTGAGGCCCTCGATCAGGGTGGGACCCTGGCCGGCCCGGGCGTTCTGCACCGCCGCCGAGGTGACCGCGTACATCGCGGCGACGTCGTTGCCGTCGACGTAGTAGCCGGGCATGCCGTACCCGATGGCCTTGTCGGCGATGGTGCGGCAGCGCATCTGCTTGTCGAGCGGCACGCTGATCGCGAACTGGTTGTTCTGCACCAGGAACACCACGGGGGCCTGCCAGACGGCGGCGAAGTTGAGGGCCTCGTGGGTGTCGCCCTCGCTGGTGGCGCCGTCGCCGAGCAGGGTGAGCGCCACCGTGCTGTCGCGCTTGAGTTTGGCGGCCGTGGCCAGCCCCACGGCGTGCAGGGCCTGGGTGGCCAGCGGGGTGGCCTGCGGGGCGATCTTGTGCTCGTAGGCGTCGTAGCCGCTGTGCCAGTCGCCGCGGAACGACGCCAGGATCTGCTCGGGCTTCACTCCGCGGGTGAGCAGCGCGATGCTATCCCGGTAGGTCGGGAACAGCCAGTCCCCGCTGTCGAGGGCGGCGACCGCGGCGATTTCGCAGGCTTCCTGGCCGAGCGCGGACGGGTAGGTGGCCAGGCGGCCCTGCCGGGTCAGCGCGGTGACCTGCACGTCGAATCGCCGGGCGACGACCATCCGCCGGTACAGACTCAGCAGGGTGGCCGGGTCGGGCAGGGTGAGCCCCCCGGTCTCGTCAGGGGCCACCGCCCGGCCGGCGTCATCGATCAGTCGGAGGGGTTGCGGCACCGAGAGCGTGCTCTCCGGAAGGTGCTCGACATTGAGGCTCATGACGCAATGGTGCGGCATCCGTCGCCCGGCGACGATATCGCCGTGACGGTTGTGAACGAATGGCCCGAAGCGGATCCGCGCCGAACCATTCGACCGGTGAAATCAGGTCGTCAGCGCCAGATGTCCGGCGCCAGGGCCGGCGCGTGACCCGCGATTTCCTCGAGGATCAGGTGCGAGCGGGTCGAGACCACGCCCGGCATACTGTGGATGTCTCGCAGGATGGCCTGGCTCAGCTGTTCGTGGTCCGGCGCGCTGACGGTCAGGATGATGTCGATGTCACCGCTCACCGCCATCGCCTTCTCGACGAAGGGGAGTTCGCTCAGCCGGGCGGCGATGTCGGCCCAGGACACGTCGGCGATCTTCACGATCACGAGGGCCGTGACCTTCAGGCCCAGGGCCGTGCGGTCGATCTGAGCGCCGAACCCGGTGATGACTCCCCGCTCGACCAGGTTGTGCAACCGCGTGTGCGCGGCCGTGCGGGAGACGTGCACCAGGGCGGCGAGCTGCCTCGTCGACAGCCGGGCGTCCCGGCTGAGTTCGGCCACGATCCGTCGGTCGATCGGGTCGAGCCCGGCGGAGGCCGCGGGCGCCGGGTGCTGCGTCATGGTATTCCTCGGGCTCGGGCGGCTCAGGCGGGGGAGTCGTCGCTGTTCTGTCGGCGGAGTTCTGTCGGCGGAGTTTCAGACTACTGCCAGCTCCAGGGAGGCGCGCACGGCCCGCAGGTAGTGGTTCTTCGGCCAGTACCGCAGCCGCCGCGGCAGTCGCGGATAGACCACGGCGGTGAACCTCAGCAGGCGATCGAAGCGGCGCTGGGACCGCGGTGACCAGGACAGGTCGAACAGGCCGCGAACGGAGGCGGGGAGCAGTCCAACGGTCACGAACCGGCCTGCCGGCATCAGCACCCGCAGCCAGAGCGGGCCGGTCCGCGGGTGCAGCAGCTGGCGGGCGACGGCTCGCGTGGTGGCATCCGTCTGCAATCCCGCGACCTGCTCGCTCCAGTAGCGGGCGAAGGCGGCCCGGTCGCGGGGCCAGAGGGCGGCCGGCATCTGCAGCGAGGTACCCAGCACGGCGTACTCCTGGTACACCGCGTCGGCCGTGGCCTCGTCCAGCGGGCCGAAGACGAGTTCCCGCATCCTGATCGCGGAGTCGTAGAGGGTCGCGGCCACCCAGAGCTGCAACTCCGGGGTGAAGGCGCTGTAGGCCGGCCGGCCGGGTGCTGCGGGTGCGTTGACGGGCCCGTGGGCGAGATTGACGCGGCGGGTCGCGCCGGCGGCCTCCTCGGGTGTGCCGAACACCACGGCGTAGACGTAGCTCAGGGTGCCGTTCAGGCGGTTCAGCGGATGGGCGACGAAGTCGCTGTGGTGGGCCACCCCGTGGCCGATAGCCGGATTGGCGATCTGCAGCAGGATGGAGCGTCCGCCGGCGGCGATCAGGACGGCCTCGCCGGCAATGTCGCTGAGGTTCTGGTCTCGCAGCTTCATGGTGCTCCTCCCGGCTGAAATCCGAGTGTAAAGCGGCGACAGCAGAAATGGATGGGAATAATGCGCAGTCGTATGCACTTGCATATAACCGACGGCGAGAATCCACCGTCCCACGGATTGAAGGAGCACCCATGACTGAGACCACCGCAGTGAGCATCCCCGGCTACAAGGCCGGAACCTGGACGATCGACCCGACCCACAGCGAGGTTGGCTTCAGCATCCGTCACATCATGATCAGCAAGGTCAAGGGCAAGTTCGAGATCTTCGACGCCACCATCGTCACCGGTGAGAACCCGCTCGAATCCAGCGTCACGGCCACCGCCCAGGTCGCCTCGATCAACACCAACGAACCGAACCGCGACGGCCACCTGCGCACCGGCGACTTCTTCGACGCCGAGACGTACCCGACCATCAGCTTCGTCTCCACCGGCGTGCGTGCGGCCAAGGGCGACTTCCTCGTCGACGGCGACCTCACGATCAAGGGCGTCACCAAGCCCGTCACCTTCGACTTCGAGTTCGGCGGCTTCGCCACGGACCCGTACGGCAACCAGAAGGCCGGCGCAACGGCCAAGGCCGAGGTCAACCGCGAAGACTTCGGTCTCACCTACAACGCGGCCCTCGAGACCGGCGGCTTCCTGCTCGGTGACAAGGTCACCATCACGCTCGAGCTCCAGGCGGCACTGCAGGCCTGATCACAGGGCTTACTCCCTGACGGGAGCGCGTCCAGACCGGAGCGCTTCCCGACCGGAACAAAGGAGGGACCCCGCCACGGGGGGTCCCTCCTTTCGTGCTTTCATGGGCACTATCTGGCGAGTTCACGCCCGTGCACGGTCAGCGCCCAGATTACGGCGACGCCCGCGACGATGAAGAGCATGGCCCAGAACGGGTAGTACGGCAGCCAGGCGAATGCCACCAGCGTTCCGATGAAGGCCAGGATCACCCCGAACGTGCGCGCCCACACCTTGCCGGTGAAGAGCGTGCCGCCGGCGATGATCGTCAGGATGCCCAGAATCAGGTGCACCCAGCCCCAGGTCGTCGTGTCGAACTGGAGCACGTAGTTCTCCGTTGCGACGTAGAACCCGTCCTGCGCCAGGGCGGCGATCCCGGCGATCAGCCACCAGCACCCCAGCATGAGCATCATGAAGGCGGCGAAGGCCGCCGCACCGACCGTCCATCCGCTGGGCTCTTGTTCAGTCATGGGAGACCTCCTCCTTCTGCAGTTGTGCAAACTGGTGCGGTTCGGCGGGGGTCCTAGACGGCGATGTCACGACCGTGAACGGTCAGGGCCCAGATTGCGGAGACGCTCGCGACGATCAGCAGAATCGCCCAGTACGGCTAATGCGGCAGCCAGGCGAATGCCTCCAGCGTTCCAATTAAGGCCAGGATCACGCCGATCGTGCGAGCCCAGACGGCTCCGGTGAAGATGGCGAACCCGGCGAGCAGTGTCAGGATGCCCAGGATCAGGTGAATCCAGCCCCAGGACGTCGTGTCGAACTGGAGGATGTAGTTCGCCGTGGCCACGTAGAAAGTGTCGTCCACCAGGGCGACGATTCCGCCGATGATCCACCAGCTGCCCAGCATGAGCATCATGAAGGCCGCGAAGGCGGCCGCTCCGATTGCCCACCCAGTTGCCTCTTCTTATATGCGTCTGATCTGCTCATGAGTACCCTCCTTGTTCATGCCCAACGGAAGTGTTCGGCGTCGAGAATTGCGCTCTCACCTTCGGCCGGGGGCGGCGGATTGTGAACCTCCCAAAGGGTTCTTCGAGGGAGTAGCCACGGCGGGATCAGCCGGTGGCCGTGATCGCGGCCCTGACCTCGTCCAGGGCCCGGACCGGGCGTTCCTCGTCGGCCGCCACCGGTCTGACGGCGATGGTGGCGGCGTGCCCGATGGCCCGTTCGATGGCCCCGCGTAGTCCGGCTGCGGCGACGACGATCAGGGCGGCGAAGCCGGAATCCAGGAGCTCACCCAGGTCCTGCAGATCGGCGCGAGTCATTCCCCGCGCGACCCGGCCGGCGATGGCGGACAGTCCGGCTCCGGAATAGGCAGTCCAGCCGGCGGCGCCGATGCCGATCGCGGGCAGCAGGACAACGGCCAGTCCGGTGGCCAGACCCCATCCCGTGCCGACCGACCTGCCCCGAGCGGGAACGGTGTCGGACCTGATGTACAGCTTCGCGGTGCCGTCGCCCTTCTTGGCGATCACGGCGGCATCGAACGAGCGGATTCGGTCGCCCACGCCGACGGGTCCCCTGTCGACCGGCCCCGCGCCGTAGAAGTCTCTGACGGCCTGGAAGTCGCCTTCGGCGGACGACACGTCCCGGTACGTCCCCACGAACGCAAGATGGCTCACGGCCGTGGTGCAGATCCAATTCCGCCTGAGCGGTCTGAGCGAAGCCGAGCAGGAACGGCTCACCCCGTTCGGCGGCCAGACCGGCGAGCCGCTCAGCCAGGACCCAGGCCTCAGCCGATCGCCCGAGCGCCTGCCGGGTGAAACAGAGCGCGACCAGGCCGTGCACGAGGTGGATGGACGCGCTGCCGGCACGGTCGTCCACGAGGGGACCCAAAATCTCCTCCGCCCCGGCCAGATCGTTCCGGGCGTAACGCTCGATCCCGAGCAGGTACCGCCCGGCGGCCGCCAGGTCGGGCAGCCCGTCCTCCTCCCCGTGGGTGAGGAGGTTCTCGGCCCCCGCGCGCACGGTGCGGAGATCGACCTCGAGCCAGGCGGCGTGCGCACGACCCAACTCCCACGGTCTTGACCGATTGGCGCCGAGGACGGGATCGAGGCTGCTGTCTTCGGCCGCGGTGAGTGCGGCGGGGTAATCTCCCGTGGCCTGCAGAGACACGATGCGGAGCGCGCGGCCGAAGGCGGTTTGTCGTTCCCGGGTCCGCGGCAGCGAGGCCAGGCCCCGTTCGGCCAGCCGAAGCGCGTCGCGGGCGTCACCGGCAGCGAGAGCCAGGCAGCCCCGGAGCACGTCCTGACTTCCGCCGAGGTCCGAGTCCTCCTGCCCGGGGAACGTGGCAGCGGGCCCGGACGCGAGCAGTTGGTCGATTCGGTCGACCGCGCTAGCCAGGACCCGGCCCTGGCCGCCCGCTCCCATCAGCGCCCAGGTTTCCAGGCTGAGGATGCGAGGGTCCCGGTCGGCCTGCTCGCGGGGGAACCGGGTGAGCAGCCGTCCGAGCCGGGGCCAGTCGCCCTCGTCGAGGAGGCGCTGTCCGCGGGACACGACGATCTCGGCCGCGCCGCGCAGGTCATCGGCGGCGAGCAGCTGGTCCAGCGCCTCGTCGGGAAACCCGTTGCCCGCCAGCCAGGCCCCGGCCCGCCTGCGCAGCGCGGCCACATCCGTTGCCCGGCTCTGCTCGAGTTGCGCGCGGAGGAGGCCCCGGAAGAAATGGTGATAGCGGTACCACTCGCCTGCGCCGCCCAGGCGGGAGATGAACAGATTGTGCCGTGACAGCCAGTCGAGCACCTCCCGTCCCGTGGGGTGCACGGCGTCCGGGTCCCCATCCGCGAGCAGCGCGTCGCACAGAGGGGCGCAGAAACGGTCGACGACCGAGATCATGAGGAGGGGCCGGCGTAGCTGGGCGGGCTGGGCGGTGAGCACCTCTGAGGCCAGGAAGCGGTGGATGTGCTCGTCATCGAAGTGACCGGTCGCGCTCGAGGCCAGGGCGGCCGGGTCACCCCGGTTCCGCCGGGCGGCGAGACCGAGCCGCAGGCCGACCGGCCAGCCCTCCGTCTTCTCCTCGACCGCCGCGGCGAGTTCCGCGTCCACGGGCGCGCCCAGCTCGCGAGTCACCATCTCTTCGATCTTCTCCCGGGTGAATCGCAGATCGCGCTCCCTGATTTCGGACAGTTCCCCGTGCGGTCGCAGCTCGTCGAGGGACAGGAGGGGATCGAAGCGGGTCAGGAAGACCGGATGAAGGCCGCGGGGCGGATGCCGCAGAATCGACTCGAAGAGGCGGTTCACCGGCGCTGACGCGACCAGGTGGTAGTCGTCCAGGACCAGCGCCAGGCGGGCCGGGAGCACCTCCAGCTCATTGAGCAGGAGCGTCGTCAGCTCCCGCTCCGTCAGTCTCTGCGGCGCCCGGCTCTCGGTTTGGGGCAATGCGCGGGGGAAGACGGCCCGCACGGCCGCGGTGAGATAGCCCAGGAAGAGGGGGAGTTCACCGTCGCCGGGCTCGAGGGACAGCCAGGCGGAGGGCATCCGGGTCTGCTCCAGCCACTGGCAGGCCAGGACGGTTTTGCCGTAGCCGGCCGGGGCGGCGAGGATCGTTGCGGTCAGTGGGGTGCCGCCGTTCAGCTGTTCGAGGAGCCGCGGTCGCTGGAGCGAGCCGGCGGCGACCGCGGGAGGCCTCAGTTTGCTCGCGAGGATCAGGCTGAAGGCGCGGCCTCTGCCCCGGCGCTGCTGCTCCGCGACCATGCCCGGGACCCCCTTCGCGCCAGCCGACCGGATCGACGGTCCGACCGTGTCGCCGTAGCGATGTCACCCTAGCGACAGTGAGGCGGATTCGATAGGTGATCGGGCCGGGGCAGCGGCTGGTGTTGCGCCCGCTACTCGCCCTTGATCTCCTCGCGCACGCGGCGCAGGTCCTCCATCAGTGACCCGATCAGGATCCAGTGCTGCGGATGCGGCGTGAAGATGACCAGGGGCTCCGTCAGGGCCGGCGGCTCCACGACCGGGTTCACCGGCGTCTGACCCGGGTGGTCGACGTGCTCGGCCAGTAGCCGGAGGTCGTGGGCGGCCCGGCTGAGTTCGACGGTGATCGCCAGCACGGTCGGTTCCAGGTGCAGCGAATGGTCGTAGTGGTCACGGAGCGCGCGCGTCATCCCGATGGTGCGCGTGACCAGCGCCATCAAGCGGTTGTAGAACTCCTCGTCGACGTCCAGCAGCCGCCGGTGCACCCCGTGCCGCGGATTGAGGGTGAGGCTCTCCTCGGCCTGCTTGATCGCCTTCTCCGCCTTCTCCAGCATGGGGCGGAGCAGGCGGGCCTTGATCATCATCTCTTCGATCTGGCCGGCCTGCTGCGGAAAACGAAGGGCGTCCACGATCCGGTCGAGCGTGTCGGCGACTTCGCGGCCCAGCCGCACGACGGCATCGTGTGCCGGGCTCAGGAGCACGGGCGGCACGATCAGGGCGTTGACGACCAGTGCGGCCGCGGCCCCGATGATGGTCTCGATGATCCGGTCCCGCGCGTACTCGGGCGTGGAAGCCCCGAGCGAGAGCACCAGCATGGCACTGATCGGGATCTGGCTCGCCGAGCTCGGAGCCAGGCGCAGCGCCCAGGCGAGCATGATGCAGAAGATAATCGCCGCCAGCACGATCCAGCTGGACTCCCCAAAGGCGATGCCGACGGCGTAGGCGATGAGCACTCCGCCGATGACGCCGAGACTGCGTTCGACCGCGCGGCCGAGGGTCTGGTTGATGTTCGGTTGCACCACCAGCAGGGCCGCGATCGCGGCGAAGATCGGCAACTCGGTCTGCAGGAGAGCCTGCGACAGGATCCAGCCGAGCGCAACGGCGACGGATGTCTTCACGGCCTGGAGAAGGGGAATCCGGCTTTCGGATCGCAACCGGGCAGTAATCCTCACGTGCTCAGGTTAGCGGAACCACCGGGTCCGGGGCGCCGCGACCGGGCCGGATGGTCACCGGCCGCCCGGAGAACCGAGCATAGTCATCGATCGCCCGCTCGAAGCCGGCCCATTGCCGCGGCGTCATGGTCTCGAAGGGTGCAGCCTCGACCCAGACTCCTCGCGGCGTGGTCTCGGTGCGCCAGGTTCCGACCACCCGGCCGTCGGAGAGGATCAGCGGCAGGAAGATGCCATTGCGACCGGGAACCAGGAGCGGAAAACGGTCGTCGGGGACAACGACACTGCGACCGCGGTACCCGAGCAGATACTCGTCGAAGCCGGGCAGGGCGAACACGGTCGAGCGCCGCTGCGGCGCGGAACCGGGAAGGCCGGCCTCGGCCGAGGCCGCCAGAAAATGGGTCACGCCGCCCAGATCGATTTCGATCAGGTCCTTCCTCGCCACCCCGAGTCCGATCCGGATGTCGGCCAGGGTCAGCTGGGACCACCAGGCCAGATCCTTCGCCGTGGCCGGGCCATGCCCACGGAAGTAGCGGGTCGTGAGTTCTCCCAGGGCTTCGTCGTGCTCGAGCCGACGGGGTGAGGGCACCCACTCGTCCAGGAGCACGAGTGTTTGCGCCGTACCGGTGTGCCTGCCCCAGCAGAGAGTCCCGGTGAGGGCGAGGTTCGCCACCAGGTGGTAGCCGCGCTGGCCTCCGGTGGAGATCCCCTGCGCTTCGAGTGCCGCGAGGAAGCCCGCTCGCGTCAACTCGCGACCGCCGGAGAGCGAGTCGAGGGCAACGGTGCGTGCGCCTTCGATCGCGGAGTCGTCGAGGCCGAGCTGTGCTCGCCGCGTGCGCATTCCGGCGAGCACCTGGGGCGCGCTGAGGCCCAGCATCCAGTGCAGGTCAGGAGCGGGGACGAAATGAAGGGTGCCGCGCAGGGGCCAGGAGCGCACGAGCACCGCCGTGTCGATCGCCCGCGCGACGTCGGAGACCGTCGATCCGGGCACCCGAACACCGATCGCCCACAGGCCGGCCCGATAGTCCTGGGCCTGCACGGCCAGCATCCGTCCAGCGACCGCCCCGGGGTTCGAGAGTGCGGGCCCGGAGAGCCCGTGGCATCCCAAACGCATCCGGATGACATCGGTGCGGGAGGCTCGCGTCGCCATGAGCCCAGTATGCGACGGATGCCCCGCGACTGCCGGTTAGGGCAGGTCGTCGTCCGTGCGGGCGCCGAAGACGATCTCGTCCCAGCTGGGCATGGAGGCGCGTCCACGTTTTCCGGCGGCCCCGGTGGAGCGGGCCGGCGGTGTGGCAGGGGTCGAACGGGCGGGGCTCAATCCGGCAGGTGTCAATCCGGCAGGGGTCAATCCGGCGGGGGTCACTCCGGCCGGCGCCGATCCGGACGAGGCCGCCCCGGGGGAGGTCTGGTTCGTGGCCGCCTGGCCGGCGGCCGCCTGGGTCGACCAGAGGTTGCGCGCAGACGCGGACCGGTTGCCGGCAGCGGGCGAGTCCGCGGCGGGGGTGACGGTTCGGTCGACGGTCTGGTCCACGAGATGGATCCCCGCGGCGGAGGCCTGTCCCACGCCGTTGCTGAGCGTGCTCTCGGTGTTGGTGCTTTCGAAAGCCGCGGCTTCGCGTTCGCCGCGGCGGCGGCGCAGGGACTCCAACAGGTCCGCGGTCTCGCTCATGCTCTGGGGTGGTTCGTCGGCGCGCTTGATGGCCGCCCGGGAGACGGCATCCGTCGTGCCGGCCGATCGGGAGTACGGAATCGGGTCCAGGAGCGGTGCGGTGTCGTTGAGCAGTTCGTCGGCCAGTGATTCCTTGAAGGTGAAGGCGCCGCTGTCGAACCGTGACACATCGGCCAGGCTCGTCTCGGCGCCGACCGCGCGCAGGCGGGGAATCAAGGCACCCTTGAGTTCGCCCTGCTGGGAGAGCGCGATGGCCTCGTTGCCGACGGGGGAGAGGGAGTTCTTCTTCGGTTCGAAGCCCCAGCGGGCGTCGTGGTCGATGTCGTCGGCGGTGAACGCGAGTTTCACGATCCAGCCGGCGCCGGGCTCTTTCCAGCTGGCCCAGCGCTCATTCGTGGCGCCGAGCGACGCGAGGCGCTCCCGGATGACGGTGCCGAAATTCGCCCCGCCCTCGATCGGGTCCGGGTCGATGGCCGTGTGCACGGGCACTCCGAGCGCGCAGGACACGATGTACTCGCGTTCGGCGACGACCGGGCCCTCGAAACGGCGCACGAAGTCGATGGAGGCGCCCGTCACGGTGGCCACGTCCTCCGCGGACATGCCGGCCCTGATGTGGGCCTGCACTTCCCGCGGGCTCAGCTTCGTGCCGGCCGTGGATTCCGTCTGGGTTTGGCGAAGCCTGGACTGGAGAACTTCATCGATGGGGATCCGAAAACGGTCGCCCTCCTCTGACGCTGCGAGCAGCGCACCGTTCTCGACTCCAATAACTTTCAATTCCTGCATGTTGAAAGCCCTCTCGCGATCACTAGTGCAGCCAAGACTGCCATGTAAAACCCGAATATTCGGGGAATACGCCGGGCGTGCCGCAAGTTGACAACTGTGCCGAAGAAAAGACTCGGCGCGTAGTTTGCTATTCCGCCCGGATTGTTGGAAACTATGGCCGCCGAAATCGTTTCTCGGCGTAACTGAAATGGATGGGTATGGCAACCGATTACGACGCACCACGGAAGACCGAAGACGACTCTGAGTCGATTGAGGCCCTCAAGGAGCGCGTACCCGACAAGATGTCCGGTGTCGTAGATGTCGACGACTCGGACAACCCCGGTGGGTTCGACCTTCCCGGCGCCGATCTGTCCGACCTCGACCTCGATGTCGTTGTCCTGCCCCCGCAGGCCGACGAGTTCACCTGCGTCGAGTGCTTCCTCGTGAAGCACCGTTCGCAGATGTCGCACGAGACCAAGCTCGGCCCGGTTTGCCTGGAGTGCGACTCCTAAACGCGCTTAGATGCTGGACGCTGGCCGTCGTGATCCATTGATCGCGGCGGCCAATTTCTGTGGGTGGCGGGTCGACACGAGCCAGTACGGCGCCGGATCGGTGGCATCCACGATGGGGATGCGCACGACGGGGCGGATCCAGCCGCGGATGAGCAGCCAGGCGCGCGCATTGAGGTTGCGCCCGCGCTCCAGGACGGCGTCGTCTCCGTCGAAGGCCTGCGCCTCGCCGAGGAGATCGGTCGAGATGCGCGCGCGGCCGGCGGACAGTTCGCCCTGGCGCACTTCGACCACCGGCGCCGAGAGAAGCAACCCGGCCACGCAGGCGGCATACAAACCGATGGCGATGAGGATTCCGGCGAGCATGGATATCGGCGCGAAGACGAGGATGCTCGCGGGGATGATCAGTGCGGTGGCAAGGTACGGCGCGGGAGGGGCCCACAGTTTTTCGCGATATTCAGGCATGGCTCTATTCGATCAGACTTCTGCACTAGCCTCGACACGTGGCAGAAAGCGTCGAAGTCCTGATTACCGCGTCCGTCCTCCCGAGTTACGCGCATCCGGGTGATGCGGGAGCGGATCTTCATTCCTCCCAGGCCCTGGTCCTGGCTCCCGGTCAGCGTGCCCTGGTCGGCACGGGCGTCTCGATCGCCCTTCCCGACGGCTACGCGGCCTTCGTCGTTCCCCGCAGCGGACTCGCCGTCAAGCACGGCATCACCATCGTCAACGCGCCGGGCACGGTGGATGCCGGCTATCGCGGCGAGATCAAGGTCGCGCTGCTGAACACCGATCTGGCCGAGCCGCACACGATCGCGGTCGGCGACCGCATCGCCCAGCTCATCGTCGTGCCGGTATCCCGGGCCACTTTCATCCCGGTCGACCGCCTTCCGGGCAGTCAGCGCGGCGAAGGCGGATTCGGCTCGACCGGCCTCACCCAGCACATCACTGGAACCGATACGTCAGGAGACAACCAGTGAGCGACATAGCGAACTCGGACGAATTCCCCGGAGCCACGGCCAAGTCAGCTCCGGAGGACCGCGCGACCGAGGGCCCGCTCGACGAGGTGGAGGCCAACCCGGTCCGGCCCTACGTCGACCTCGGTGGCGTCAAGATCCTGCCCCGGGAGGGACTCCACCTCCGGCTCGAAATCGAAGAGGGCAGCAAGCGCGTGGTGGCCATCGGGCTCGACTACGCCGGGTCCACCCTGCAGGTGCAGCCGTTCGCCGCCCCGCGCTCCAGCGGCCTGTGGAACGAGATCCGCGACCAGATCGCCGACCAGATCGGCAAGCAGGGCGGCACCACGACGCTGCGCGAGGGACCGTTCGGCCCCGAACTCGTGGCCGAGATCCCGGTTGCCGCCGGACTGGGCACCGGCGAGACGAGCCGGCTGGCCCGGTTCATCGGCGTCGACGGCCCACGCTGGTTCCTCCGCGGCGTGATCGCCGGGGAAGGCGCCGTCAATGCCGAAGCCGCGAGCCAGATCGAAGACCTGTTCCGCAGCATCGTCGTCGTGCGCGGGTCGGCGCCGATGCCGCCCCGTGACCTCATTCCGCTGCGGATGCCGGCCACCCCGGCTGGCGCGCCCGAGCCGGGCAACGCCTGAGGGACGCTCGTATGACGGACGCACCGGAACAACCCGACGCCCCTGCACCCGAGGCCCCTGCGCCGGACACCCCCGCACCCGACGCCCCCGCCGCGCGGAACGACGGCACGTCCGGCGGTTCCGAGGCATCCGCTGTCTTCGCCGAGGGCATGGCCGCGGCCGCGCGGCGGGCCGGTTTCACTCCGGCCGCCGAGGGCGAGCCGATCAGCGGTCGCGCCCTGCTCGCGGCGATGGGCGGCATCCGTGGGCTGGTGGAAGCGGTTATTCCCGGGCTCGTCTTCCTGATCACCTACACCTTCATCCGTCAGCTCATCCCCGCACTGATCGCCCCGGTCGCGATCGGGGCGGCCTTCATCGTTGCCCGGCGACTCGTGCGGCAGACGGTGACGCCCGCCGTCGGCGGACTGGTCGGCCTGATCGTCAGCGCCGTACTGGCACTCTTCACCGGCAAAGCGGAGGACTTCTACCTTCCGGGTTTCTGGACCAACGGCGCCTACGGGGCGGCCCTGCTGATCTCGGCGCTGGTCGGCTGGCCCCTGGTGGGACTGGCGGTCGGGTTCCTGATGGGGGACGGGGTGTCGTGGCGGGCCCACGCGTCCAAACGCCGTGTCCTGACGATCCTCACCCTGTGCTGGGCCGGACTCTTCGCCGTGCGCCTGGCTGTGCAGCTTCCCCTGTACTTCTCCGGGAATGTGGAGTGGCTCGGCGCGGCGAAGCTCCTGATGGGCATCCCTCTGTATGCGCCCCTTCTGGTGATCTCGTGGCTGATGGTGCGATCGGTCTACCGCGCGGCGGACGACGACGCGAAAAAGTGACGCCACGCGGGGGTAAACGGCACGCACGTGACGGATACGACGCTAGAGTTATCTCTACGTCAAGATAGTTTGGTGATGAGCATCGCCCGGGCGCGGACTGCCGGTTAGGTAACCCTTACTGGCAGCGGCAGGCGTCCGGTCGTCAGGATTGGGGATTGCGGGCGGTTTTCCGTCGGTTTCCACGAAGGAGAGGGCATCGTGTCTGCACTGAATAACGCGGTAGTGAACAGTTTTGGAGCCAAGGACACCCTGCGTGTCGGTTCGACGGACTATGAGGTCTTTCGTCTCGACGCGGTCAAGGGCTACGAGAAGTTGCCGTTCAGCCTGAAGGTGCTTCTGGAGAATCTTCTCCGCACCGAGGACGGCGCCAACATCACCGAGGCGCATATCCGCGCCCTGGGCGAGTGGGTCCCCACGGCGGAGCCCGACACCGAGATCCAGTTCACGCCCGGACGCGTGGTGATGCAGGACTTCACCGGTGTTCCCTGCATCGTCGACCTCGCCACCATGCGTGAGGCCGTCGCCGAACTCGGCGGCGACCCGAAGAAGATCAACCCGCTCGCTCCGGCCGAGCTCGTCATCGACCACTCCGTCATCGCGGACCTGTTCGGCACCGCCGACGCCCTCGAGCGCAACGTCGAGATCGAGTACGAGCGCAACGGCGAGCGCTACCAGTTCCTGCGCTGGGGTCAGACCGCGTTCAACGACTTCAAGGTCGTGCCCCCGGGAACCGGCATCGTGCACCAGGTCAACCTAGAGTACCTGGCCCGGGTCACCATGACCCGCACGGTCACGGATGCCGCAGGCACCGAGGTGCTGCAGGCCTACCCCGACACCTGCGTCGGCACCGACTCGCACACGACCATGGTCAACGGCCTGGGCGTGCTCGCCTGGGGCGTGGGCGGCATCGAGGCCGAGGCCGCCATGCTCGGCCAGTCGATCTCCATGCTCATCCCCAAGGTGGTCGGTTTCAAGCTCAACGGCTCCATCCCGACCGGCGTGACCGCGACGGACGTCGTGCTCACCATCACCCAGATCCTGCGCAAGCACGGCGTCGTCGGCAAGTTCGTCGAGTTCTACGGTGCGGGCGTCGCCCAGGTGCCCCTGGCCAACCGCGCCACCATCGGAAACATGAGCCCCGAGTTCGGCTCGACGGCCGCCATGTTCCCGATCGACGACGTCACCCTGGACTACCTGCGCCTCACCGGTCGCAGCGAAGAGCAGGTCGCGCTGGTCGAGGCCTACTCGAAGCTGCAGGGCCTCTGGCACGACGCCGACAAGGAGCCCGCCTTCAGCGAGTACCTCGAGCTCGACCTCGGCACCGTCGTCCCGTCGATCGCCGGCCCGAAGCGCCCGCAGGACCGCGTCATCCTCAGTGAGGCGAAGTCGCAGTTCGAACTGGACCTCCAGAGCTACGCGACCCAGGATCTGACCGTGGTGGACGCTGCCGTCGAAGCGTCGTTCCCGGCCTCGGACCCGATCGGTTTCACCGCCGAGGACGAGAACCTCGACCACGTGGTCTCGCACAGCCACGTGAGCCACGCCCCGGTCAGCGTGTCGCGCCCCGTCGCCATCACCACGGAGGCCGGCGCGAGCTACACGCTCGACCACGGAGCGGTCGCCGTCGCGGCCATCACGTCGTGCACGAACACGTCCAACCCGAGCGTCATGCTCGCCGCGGGCCTGCTCGCCCGCAACGCGGTCAAGAAGGGCCTGACCAGCAAGCCGTGGGTCAAGACCACTCTGGCTCCGGGGTCGAAGGTCGTCACCGACTACTACGAGAAGGCCGGCCTCACCGGCGACCTGGAGGCCCTCGGCTTCTACACCGTCGGCTACGGCTGCACGGTCTGCATCGGCAACACCGGTCCGCTGATTGACGAGGTCACGGCCGCGATCAACGAGAACGATCTCGCCGTCACCGCGGTGCTCTCGGGCAACCGCAACTTCGAGGGCCGGATCAGCCCCGACGTCAAGATGAACTACCTGGCGAGCCCGCCGCTGGTCATCGCCTACGCCCTCGCGGGTTCGATGAACTTCGACTTCGAGAAGGATTCCCTCGGCACCGGTTCAGACGGCAACGAGGTGTTCCTCAAGGACATCTGGCCTGACTCCGCCGAGGTGCAGGCCACGATCGACAGCTCGATCGACACCGCCATGTTCACGAAGCAGTACGGCGGCGTCTTCGAGGGCGACGAGCGCTGGCGCTCCCTGCCGACGCCGAACAGCGAGGTCTTCGAGTGGGACCCCGAGTCCACGTATGTGCGGAAGCCCCCGTACTTCGAGGGCATGACCATGGAGACCACCCCGGTGGTCGACATCGTCGGCGCCCGCGTTCTGGCCAAACTGGGTGACTCGGTCACGACCGACCACATCAGCCCCGCCGGTTCGATCAAGGCGGACAGCCCGGCCGGCGCCTACCTGCTCGAGCACGGCGTCGAACGTGGGGACTTCAACTCCTACGGCTCGCGCCGCGGCAACCACGAGATCATGATTCGCGGAACCTTCGCGAACATCCGTCTGCGCAACCAGCTGCTTGACGGCGTCGAGGGCGGCTACACCCGCGACTTCACCGTCGACGGGGCTCCGCAGGCGTTCATCTACGACGCCGCCCAGAACTACCAGGCCCAGGGCACGCCGCTGGTCATCTTCGGCGGCAAGGAGTACGGCTCGGGTTCGTCTCGTGACTGGGCTGCCAAGGGCACGAGCCTCCTCGGGGTGAAGGCCGTCATCACGGAGAGCTTCGAGCGCATCCACCGCTCCAACCTGATCGGGATGGGCGTCGTTCCGCTGCAGTTCCCCGCGGGGCAGAGCTGGGCGACGCTCGGCCTGGACGGCACGGAGGTCGTCACGATCACCGGGCTCGACGAGCTGAACAACGGCACCACCCCGAAGACGGTCCACGTCACGGCCGTGCCGAGCGAGCAGTCGCCGGCCGGCAAAGCGACGGTCGAGTTCGACGCGGTCGTCCGCATCGACACCCCGGGTGAGGCCGACTACTACCGCAACGGCGGCATCCTGCAGTACGTGCTGCGTTCGCTGGTCGCGTAGCCTCCCTGAGTCGGCTTTCGGCTGGCTCTCGAAACCGGCGCGTAGACTCGGTCTGACCGAATCTATGCGCCGGTTTCTTTTTTTTGGCGGCGGATGGCGCAACGCGAAAGGTGTTAACGATGGCACTGCTGGACACGATCTCCGGACCCAGGGACCTTGACGGTCTTTCGAAGGATGAACTGGTCCAGCTCGCGGCCGAGGTGCGGGAATTCCTCGTGCGCGAGATCTCGAAGACCGGCGGCCATCTGGGGCCCAACCTCGGCGTCGTCGAGCTGACCATCGCCATGCACCGGGTCTTCGACTCGCCCAGGGACGCGATCGTCTTCGACACCGGGCACCAGTCCTATGTGCACAAGCTGCTCACCGGCCGCCAGGACTTCAGCGGGCTGCGCCAGTCCGGCGGCCTGGCCGGCTACCCCCAGCGCCGGGAATCCGTGCACGACATCGTGGAGAGCTCGCACGCGTCCAGCTCCCTCTCCTGGGCCGACGGCATCTCCCGCGCGTTCGAGATGACGGGGCAGAGCGACCGCAACGTCATCGCCGTCGTCGGCGACGGTTCCCTCACCGGCGGCATGACCTGGGAGGCGCTCAACAACATCAGCGACGACAACACGCGCCGGCTGATCATCATCGTCAACGACAACGGGCGCTCGTACGCGCCCACCATCGGCGGAATGGCGCGGTTCCTCAACACGGTGCGCACCCGGCAGGCGTACCACAGCGCCTACCTGACCAGCCGCCAGGCCTTCGAGCGGATGGGGGCGCCGGCGCGGGCGTTCTTCCGCGGCGTTCGCGGCGGCATGCACGGCTTCCTGGCCCGGTTCTCCAACAACGAGGCCCTCTACTCGAACCTCGACATCAAGTACATCGGACCGGTCGACGGCCACGACCTGCAGGCCATGATCGAGGCCCTGCGGCAAGCGAAGGGCTACGGCGCGCCCGTGATCGTGCACGCCATCACCCAGAAGGGCAAGGGCTACGACCCGGCCGTCCAGGACGTCGCGGACCAGTTCCACGCGGTCGGGCAGATCGACCCGGAGACGGGGGAATCCACCGAATTCTCCAGCGCGCCGTCCTGGACGTCCGTCTTCGCCGACGAGCTGCTGCGGCTGGCCACCCTGCAGCCGAAGATCGTCGGCATCACCGCGGCGATGCTGCGCCCCACGGGCCTGCACAAGATGGCGGAGCGTTTCCCCGCCCGGGTGCACGACGTGGGCATCGCGGAGCAGCACGCCGTGGCCAGTGCCGCCGGGCTCGCGTTCGGCGGCCTGCACCCGGTCGTCGCCCTGTATGCCACGTTCGTCAACCGGGCGTTCGACCAGGTCCTGATGGATGTCGCCCTGCACCAGGCGGGCGTGACATTCGTTCTCGACCGGGCCGGGGTCACCGGACCGGACGGTCCCAGCCACCACGGAATCTGGGACCTGGCCATCCTGCAGGTGGTGCCGGGCATCCGTCTCGCCGCGCCCCGCGACTCGGTTCGCCTGTGCGAGGAGCTCGAGGAGGCCGTCGCGGTCGACGATGCGCCCACCGTGCTGCGGTTCCCGAAGGGGAGCGTCAGCGCCCCCCTCGACGCCGTGCGGCGGCTGGACGACGGGGTCGACGTGCTGCTTGAAACGGCCCAGAAAGATGTCCTGATCGTCACCGTGGGCCCGATGGCGGCCATGGGCCTGGATGTGGCGGAGCGGCTGGCGGCCCAGGGCATCGGCGCCACGGTTGTCGACCCGCGCTGGGTCGTGCCGGTGCCCCGGAGCATCATCTCCCTGGCCGCGGAGCACCGGATCGTGGTCAGCATCGAGGACGGCATCCGGGTCGGCGGCATCGGCACGCGCATCCGTCAGGACCTGCGCGAGGCGGGCGTGGACACGGCCGTGACCGAGCTCGGCCTGCCGGACGAGTTCCTCGACCACGGCACGCGCGCCGAGATTCTCGAACGGGTGGGACTCACCCCCCAGCACATCGCCCGCGACGTCGTCGCAATGGTCCTGGGCAGCAAGATCCCGCATGCCCGGGCTCTGCCGTCAGATCGTACCGACAGCGGCAGCATCCCCGCGAACCGGGCCGGCCAGGACTGACCCCGGCTGCCCCCGGTCCTGACTGACCCCGGAGCGCGAAAAACCCCGCCGAACCGTGAGTTCGGCGGGGTTTTCCGGCCTGAAAAGCGGTAAAGCTCACGGCTCGGTGAACCGCGACTGCCGGGTTACTCGCGGACGGCGGACTGCACCGGGGCTGCCCCGACGCCGCGAATCAGCGGCGTGTGGAAGGTGCCGCCGAAGACCCGCTCGCTCGCACCGACACGGTCGAGATACGGGGTCACCCCGCCCATCTGGAACGGCCAGTTGGCGCCGAGGATCATGCACAGGTCGATGTCCTCGGCCGCGTGCACGACGCCGTCGTCCAGCATCCGCTTGATCTCGTCCGCGAGGCCGTCCTCGACCCGGCGCAGGATCTGCTCGCCGGTCATAGGGGCGGTTCCGCCCGCGACGATCTTGATCGCGCCCTTGTCGAAGCCCTTGGCCTTGCCCTTGGCGTCCCGCTCGATGACGGTGCCGTGCTCGGCCAGCCGGTGCAGGTTCTCGCTCTCGAAGAACCGGTCGGGGAAGGCGGCGTGGTGGGTGTCCAGCACGTGGGCGCCGACCTTGAGGCCAACGAGTTCGAGCAGCTCGAACGGGGTCATCGGCATCCCGAACTTGGCCAGGGACCCGTCGACGACCTCGAACGAGGTGCCGGTGTCGACGGCGTGCATGGCCTCGCCGAGCAGCTTAGCCAGCAGCCGGTTGACCACGAACCCGGGGGTGTCCCGGGTGATGACCGCGTTCTTGCGGAGCTTGGCCGCGACGACCATCGCCGTCGACAGGGTGACGTCGTTGGTCTCGGGTGTGTTCACTACCTCGATCAGCGGCATGACGGCCACCGGGTTGAAGAAGTGGAAGCCGACCAGGCGTTCCGGGTGGGCCAGCTTCGCACCGATCTGTTCGACCGAGAGCGACGAGGTGTTGGTGGCCAGGATCGCGTCGGGGGAGATGTGCTTCTCGATCTCCGCGAAGACGTCCTGCTTCACGCCGAGCTCCTCGAACACGGCCTCGATCACCCAGTCGGCGTCGGCGAACTGAGCCTTGTCCGTGGTGCCGGTGACCAGGGCGCGGAGCCGGTTCGCCTCGTCGGAGGAGATGCGCTTCTTGGTCTCGAGGGCGAGGATCTCGCCGTGGATGTAGGCCACACCCTTGTCGACCCTGGCCTGGTCGAGGTCGGTGATGACTACAGGCACCCGCAGCCGACGCACGAAGAGCAAGGCGAACTGGCTGGCCATCAGCCCGGCGCCGATGACGCCCACCTTCTTGATCGGGCGGGCGAGGGCCTTGTCCGGAGCTCCGGCCGGCCGCTTGGCCCGCTTCTGCACCAGGTTGAAGGCGTAGATGCTGGCCTGCAGCTGGTCGCCGGCGATGAGCTCGGCGAGGGAATCGTCCTCGCGTTCGAATCCCTCCTGGCGGGTGCCGCTCTTGGCTGCCTTGACGAGATCGAGGGCGATGTAGGGCGACCGTGCGACGGTGCCGATGCGGCTCTCGAGCATCTTGCGCGCGATGCCGACGGCGACGTCCCATTTCACGAGCCGCTCGACCTTGCCGGGCAGGTTGGGCCGGGCGACCTTGATGGTGCCGGAGATGACCCCGTCGGCCCATTTGATGGACTGTTCGAGGAACATGGCCGAGTCGAACTGCACGTCGGCGATGCCGAGCTCGAGGGCATCCGCGGCCTTGAGCACGCGGTGCTTGAGCGGATTTTCGATGATCACCTTGAGCGCGTTCTCGATGCCGATCAGGTTGGGCAGCAGGTACGAGCCGCCCCAACCCGGGATCAGCCCGAGTGAGACCTCGGGCAGCCCGATCGCCGGAGCGGTGGCGTCGACGGTGCGGAAGTCGGCGTTCAGGGCGATTTCGAGCCCGCCTCCCAGGGCCATCCCGTTGATGAACACGAAGGAGGGAACGCCCAGTTCGGCCTGCTTGCCCAGCGCGTAATGGCCCAGCTGGGCCAGCAGCTTGCCCGTCGCGAGCGACGGGATCTCGCTGACCTTGCTCAGGTCGGCGCCGGCGGCGAGGTAGAACGGCTTGCCGGTGACGGCCACACCGTGGATGTCGCCGAGGGCGGCACGCTCCCGGAGCAGGTCCATCGTCATGCCGAACTCGAGCAGGGTGACCGGGCCGAGGGTGTTCGGACGGGTGTGGTCCCTGCCGTTGTCGAGCGTGACGAGCGCCAGGGTCCTGCCCCCGGACAGTGGGACATCCCGCACGTAGGAGTGGGTGACGACCTCATCGGCCGACAGCTCGACCAGCGGGGTGAAATCGAGTTCTGAATAGTTGCTCATCGCTTGCTTGCCTTCCGGTTGAAGTTCGGGTTCTCCCAAATCACGGTGCCGCCCTGGCCGAGGCCGATGCACATGGCCGTCAGACCGTAGCGGACCTCCGGGTGCTCGCTGAACTGGCGTGCGAGCTGGTTCATCAGGCGCACGCCGGAGGAGGCGAGCGGGTGTCCGATGGCGATCGCGCCGCCGTACTCGTTCACCCGCGGGTCCTCGTCGTCGATGCCGAAGTGGTCGAGGAACGAGATGACCTGAACGGCGAAGGCCTCGTTGAGCTCGAACAGGCCGATGTCGGTGATGCTCAGGCCTGCCTTGCGCAGCGCCTTCTCGGTGGAGGGGACGGGGCCGAGGCCCATGACTTCCGGTTCGACGCCGGCGAAGGCGAAGCTGACCATTTTCATCTTGACGGTCAGGCCGAGGTCCTTGGCGGCCTTGCCGCTGGCGAGCAGGCAGGCGCTGGCGCCGTCGTTGAGCCCGGATGCGTTGCCGGCCGTGACCCGTCCGTGGGGGCGGAACGGGGTCTTGAGGGACGCGAGGCCCTCCAGCGTAGTCTCGGGGCGGGGAGCCTCGTCCTGGGTCGCGAGACCCCACCCGGCGTCGCTCCGGATCGCCACCGACACCAGGTCGGGCTGGATCTTGTCGGCGGCGTAGGCTGCGGCGACCTTCTGCTGGCTGCGCAGGGCGAACCGGTCGGACCGCTCCTTGGTGTACGACGGGAACCGGTCATGGAGCCGCTCGGCCGTGGCGCCCATGTTGAGGGCGTCTTCGCTGACGAGCCGCTCGAGCAGGAAGCGCGGATTCGGGTCTGCTCCGGAACCCATCGGGTGGCGACCCATGTGCTCGACGCCGCCGGCGATGGCCAGGTCGTAGGCGCCGAAGCCGATTCCCGCGCCAAGGGTGGTGACGGCGGTCATGGCGCCCGCGCACATCCGGTCGATGGCGAACCCGGGTACCGACTTCGGCAGTCCGGAGAGAAGTGCCGCCGTGCGGCCGAGGGTGAGTCCCTGGTCGCCGGTCTGGGTGGTGGCGGCGATCGCCACCTCGTCGATCCGTTCCCCGGGGACCGACGGGTTGCGTTCAAGCAGCCCGATCATGGCCTTGACCACGAGATCATCCGCCCGGGTGTTCCAGTACATGCCCTTTTCGCCGGCGCGTCCGAACGGGGTGCGAACCCCGTCCACAAACACGACTTCTGCTCTATCGGCCACTTTGCCTCCATCAATCGATCAGGTGTCGGTCGATCCTAAGGGGGAGCAGAAGGGGGGTCGAATCCTTGGACGGTTTCTACGAATCCGTTTCCGGGGGGACCTCGATCGTTTGGTGGACTTCGACAAAGGCATCGGCGATCCGTTGTGCAGTCACGTCAATCTGCCAGGCGCGGGCGCCCAGCCTCCCGAGCGCCTCACCGATGGATTCGGGGTCGATGGTCTCGGGCGTCGTCCAGGCCACCCGGCGCACGTAGTCGGGCGTGATCAGGTTTTCGAGGGGGATCGCCAGCTGTTCCGAGACCTCGGTCAGGGCAGTGCGGGCGGCCTTGTAGCGCAGGTCGGCCTCCGGATTGCGATCGGCCCAGGCGCGCGGCGGCGGGAGCAGGTCCGCGTTGCCGCGCAGGGAGGGCAGGTCGGTCGAGGCCACCCCCTCGAGGATGGCGCCCCACCAGCGATCGAGTTCGCTTCGGCTGGCACGACCGCTGAACTCCCGGAGGTCGGCGAGGGCCTGTTTGGACGCGGGCATCGCGCGTGCGGCGGCGGTCAGGGATGCGTCCGGTACGAGCCGGCCGGGGGAGATGTCGAGCTCCTGGGCCAGACGGTCGCGGGCGAGCCAGAGCTCGCGGGCCACAGCAAGGCCTCGCTGGCCGCGGATCGAGTGCACGCCGGAGAGCCGCCGCCAGGGTTCGGGGCTGACGGCTTTGACCTCGCGGGCGAGCACGGCGGCGAATTCCTGGGCGGCGATGTCGGTTTTCAGGTCCGTTTCGAGCATCTCGGTCATGCGGTCACGCAGATCGGGGAGCAACTCGACGTCGAGCGCGCCGTACACCAACCAGGCTTCCGGCAGCGGCCGGGTCGACCAGTTGGCGGCGGAATGTTCCTTGGCCAGGTGGATGCCGAGCAGCTCTTCAACGACTGTGCCGAGACCGACCCTCGGAATGCCCAATAGGCGCGCGGCCAGCTCGGTGTCGAAGATGCGCTTCGGGTCGAGGCCGACCTCGCGCAGGCAGGCGAGGTCCTGGCTCGCGGCGTGGAAAATCCATTCCTCGCCGCCGAGGGCCTCGTTGAGTTCGCGGAAGTCGCCGATCGCGGGCGGGTCGAACAGGAAGGTGCCGGCACCCCTGCGGAAGATCTGGATCAGGTAGGCACGCTGGGAGTACGTGAACCCGGAGGCGCGCTCGGCATCGATGCCGATCGGTCCGGTGCCGCCGCGAATGGCTGCGGTCGCCGTCAAGTAGGCATCCCGCGTGTCGATCACTGTGTGATCAGCCACGACCGGTTCGGCGTGTGGACAACATGCTGACTCCTTCGCCAGTGGGGGGAAGGCCTGCGAGCATGCAGAGCAGCTCGCCCCATCCTTCGACGTGGGCGGCGAGATTGTGGTCCAGCGGCGTCCACGAGGCGCGCAGTTCGATCTGCGCACCATCGCCCTGCCTGGCAAGTTCGCCGAAGCCTGACGAAATAATCTTAGTCGCCGTGCCTGATGCCGCGGAATACCGAGCTCCGTGGGCGGCCAGTGCATCGACTAGCCACGCCCAGGCGACCTCGGCCAGGAACGGGTCCAGGCCGATGTCCGTCTCCAGGGGAGCCTGCGCAAAACAGACCACACGGAAGGGTCCGCCCCAGGCCTCGGGTTCCTCCGGGTCGTACAGCAGGATGAAGCGACCGGTGCCCAGGTCCGAGTTGCCGCCGTGGCGGGCCGGCGTGACGTCGGCCGAGAATGCCACCGCGTGTGGGGCCAGGCTTCCCGGGGCCGTGATCTCGTTCACCACGAGTTCCGCCCGGATGCGTGCGCGACGAATCGACGTCAGGGCAGCGGCAAACTCCGGGGGGAGCGTTTCCTGTGTTTCGGGCACGTGTGCAGACTAGAGTTTTTTCCGGGCGGTGTCTGCGAGGCACGCCGGGCAGGGGCAAGAGCTATGCGAGCAGCACACGGGCGGGCCGAAAGTGCGGTGAAGGTCATCGCGACCGCCGGGTTGATCGTCGCGGGCGTCGGCGTCGCAGCCGGCGTTGGAATCAGCGCCCTGATGGCCGTGATGGCCCGCCGGATCGTCACGCCGTCGACGAAGAGCGACGAGGATGTGCGCGTGTACGCCGTCGACCTCGCGGCCGGGACCATCGCGTTGCAGTCGACTCCGGACTCCGTTCTTCGCGGGGACTACAGCTTCTGGTTCTCGGCCAGCAGCGGCCACGCCCACGTGGGGGAGATCCTGCGGCAGACGTCCGATCGGGTGACCCGGCGCATCCTGCGCGTCGACTACGGTGATCTCGCGGCGGCCGTGCGAGGCCGGCTGGCCGGGTACTCCTTCCTCGGCCCGTGGGACCTCGGCGTCGAGTTCGAAGACGTGAGCGTTCCCACCGGCGCGGGTGAGGCGCCGGCCTGGCTGGTGGTTCCGCCCGAGCCGGACGGTCGCTGGGTGATCCAGGTGCACGGTCGTGGCGTTCAGCGCCAGGAGACGCTTCGCGCGGTGCCGGTGTTCCGATCCCTCGGCTACACCTCTCTTCTGGTCTCGTACCGCAATGACGGGGAGGCACCCGGCAGCGCGGACGGCCGGTACTCCCTGGGCGACACGGAATGGCTCGACATCGAGGCGGCGATCGCGTTCGCCGCGGGCCGGGGCGCCACCGAGATCGTGCTGATGGGCTGGTCGATGGGAGGCGCCATCGTGTTGCAGGCCGCGACTCGATCGATGCTGCGCCACCTGGTGGTGGGCATCGTGCTCGATTCGCCCGTCATCGACTGGGCCGACGTCGCCCGGTTTCAGGGCGGCACCCTCGGGCTGCCCGCCGTTGTCGCCAGCGGGGCCCTGGAGGTTCTCGGCCGGCGTTGGGGCGGCCTGGTCACGGGCCAGGCCGGCCCGATCGACTTCGCCCGGCTGGACTTCGTGACCCGCGCAGCCGAGCTGGACCTGCCGGTGCTGCTGATGCACAGCGATGACGACGGATACGTGCCGGCGACCGGTTCCCGGGCCCTGGCGGAGCGGCGCCCCGACATCGTGACGTTCTTGCCCTTCGCCGTCGCCCGGCACACGAAATTGTGGAATTACGACCGCGAGGGGTGGAATCAGGCGATCACGAACTGGTTGGGCGAGATCTCTCCCACCGGGCGTACGTCGCACCCTGATCGTCCAGCAGGAGCTGCCGAAGGCTGAAACGGCTCGTAACGGCCTGATCCGACTCGAGCAGCGCGCGGCTGCCGAGCACGATCTGGGGGCTGGTGGACAGGCAGAGTTCGTCGACGAGGTCTGCGGCGAACAGACGCCCAGCCAGGACGGGCCCTCCCTCGCACACGATCCGGGTGAGGCCTCGGGAGTGCAGGGCGTCAACGATGGCGGCCGGGCGAAGGAGCCCGTCCACGTCGTCGACCACAACGATGGTGGCGCGGTTCGTCCCGTCGACGGCCTCCACCCGGCCGACCGCGGAGCGGGGGCAGAGGATGTACACCGGCCGGACCGACGTGGTGGCTGAGGCGTGGAGTCGGTGCCCGCCGAGGTTTCCGGTGGACGTGACGACGGCGAGGGCAGCCCGGGCCGGCACGACGTAGCCTTCCGCCCGCACGCTGCCCGCGCCGACCAGGACGACGTCGGACAATTCCCGGATCACGCCGAGGATGCGGCGGTCCTGCTTGCTCGAGAGGGACTCCGAGGTCCCGTCCGCGCCGGCGACGCTGCCGTTCAAACTGCCGATCATATTGACTCGGAGGTAGGCATCCGTTTCAGGCGCGTAGCGTGCCAGCAGCCAGTCGCGGCCCGCGGGGTCGAGCCCGTCGACCGCGCGGGCGATGTCCTCGGCCGCGCGGGGCTCCGGGAAGACCCGGGTCAGGGTCACGCAGGGTCCTCACGCAGTCGCCGCTTGGTGCGGGCGAGCATGGCGGTCATGCCGCGGATCCGCAGGGGCGATACGGCCTTCGTCAGGCCGATCGAACTCGGGTAGTCGTCTGGAACCAAGAGCACTTCCGCCCGGCTCAGACCCGACAGCCCCTGGGCCAGGATCGACGCGAAGCCTCGGGTCGTCGGGGACTCCCGGGGTGCCGTGGCGTACAGGTGCACCGCGTCATCCTCCACCTCGACGAACATGAACACGGGGGACTGGCACTCCACGACGCGTTCGAGCAGGTCGGGGTGTTCCTCATACCGTTTGGGCAGCGCCGGCAGCGCATCGGCGAATTCGAGCAGCAGCAGCAGGCGGTCCTGCTCCTCGAGTGCGAGGAAGTCGTCGCGGATCTCGGCCAGTTTCTCAGGCAGTTCGGTGGAAGTCATCGAAGACAAGTCTGCCATGCGCCCGATTCAGCGGGGCCGGGCGGGGAGGTACACGAGGGTGCGGGGTTCGGCGACTTCCGTGCCGTCGAGGTAGGTCTCCCAGGGCGGACCCGTCGCTTCCGTCACAGTCTGGGAGCCGGCTTCCCTGAACGAATTCGACGGAGATTTTGCCCGTATCGGCCCGGAAGCTCCGTAAATCACTGTTTTAGGACAAGATCTCCGTCGAATTGGTTCTACGCCGGATAGTCCGCTCCGCTGTGGAACGGCGGCCCCACCTGGGCGCGGCGGGTCCGACTGTGCGTGGACCGCGCAATCGCCCGTCGGCTCCGGCGGGTTCAGCTCCTAGCGCGGGGCGGGGGCCGCGCCCGGCTCGGCGCCCACGGCGATCGGCACGTGCACGGCATTGCCCCACTCGGTCCAGGATCCGTCGTAGTTGCGCACGCCCTCGAATCCGAGCAGGTGCGTCAGGACGAACCAGGTGTGGCTGGACCGCTCCCCGATCCGGCAGTACGCGATGATGTGGTCGCCGTCGGTGAGGCCGGCCTCGCTGCGGTAGATCTCGTCCAGTTCGCTCCGAGCCCGGAATGTGGCGTCCGGGGCCGCGGCGCGGGCCCAGGGCACGGATGCCGCCGACGGGATGTGGCCGCCGCGGAGGGCGCCTTCCTCGGCGTAGTCGGGCATGTGGGTGCGTTCGCCGGTGTACTCCTCGGGGGAGCGCACGTCGATCAGGGGGTTGCCGAAGTGCGCGAGGACGTCGTCACGGAAGGCGCGGATGGGCGCGTCGTTGCGCTCCACCACCGGGTACTCCGCGGGAGTGATGACCGGACGGTCGCGGGTCAGTCCGCGTTCCTCCGCGATCCATTTCTCACGTCCGCCGTCGAGGAGGCGCACGTCCTCGTGTCCGAAGAGGGTGAACACCCACAGGGCGTAGGCCGCCCACCAGTTGCTCTTGTCGCCGTAGATGACCACGGTCGTATCGCGGGAGATTCCCTTGCCGCCGAGAATCGCGGCGAAGGCCTCGCTGCCCACGAAATCACGCTCAACGGAGTCGTTGAGGTCGGTGTGCCAGTCGATCTTGACGGCGCCCGGGATGTGTCCGGTTTCGTAGAGCAGCACGTCTTCGTCGGACTCCACGACGACCAGGCCGGGACTGCCGAGGTGGGCCTGCAGCCACTCCGTGCTCACCAGCCGCTCGGGATGGGCGTAGGCAGCGAACTTCGGTGCCGGATCGAGATCAACGGGCATGGGGAAACCTCCTGGCGAGCGTCCGAAGACACCGGAATGGATTGAGCGCGGTTTAGGCTGGTCAGCGGCCCGCGTTCGAATCTACGCGGTATGGGTTGTGATCGCATTCGCGCCGCAGTACTTCGACGCCGACGCTCCGACCGTGACGAATCCGACCAGAAAACGGGTATTCCAGCATGGCTCCACACGCCCTCCGTCAGGTGCACCGTTTGGCTGACCGCTCTCCGAGCATCACCGGGTCGGAGATCGTGGCGGAGCTCGTGCCGCCGCCCCAGTTCGAGCACGCCTCCTTCGAGTCGTACCGTCCGGACCTGAATTTCCCGTCGCAGCTCGAGGCGGTCGAACGCCTGAACACGTTCGCGGGGGCCTGGCTGCCCCAGCGGCCCAGCGGGTTCTTCTCCCGCACCCGCAAGGCCAAGCCCGAACTCCCGGGGATCTACCTGGACGGCGGGTTCGGTGTGGGCAAGACCCACCTCCTCGCCGCGCTCTGGCACGCTGCACCCGGCCCCAAATACTTCGGCACCTTCATCGAGTACACCGCGCTGGTCGGGGCCCTCGGCTACGCGGCGACCGTCAAGCAGCTGTCCGGCGCCAGACTGATCTGCATCGACGAGTTCGAACTCGACGACCCGGGCGACACGATGCTGATGACCCGGCTGCTGGGCGAGCTCGTCGCCTCGGGCACCCGGGTCGCGGCCACCTCCAACACGCCGCCGAACTCCCTCGGCGAGGGCCGATTCGCGGCGATCGATTTCCTGCGCGAGATCCAGGCGATGTCCGCCAATTTCGAAATCGTGCGCATCGACGGGCTGGACTATCGCCGCCGTGACATCGAGGGCCATGCCATCGCCGTGAGCCGGGACGAGCTGGACCAGATGGTGCCGGCGCTGGTCGAACGCGGCTCCGCGGTGACCCTGGACGATTTCGGCGCGTTGATCCGTCATCTCAGCACGGTGCATCCGTCGAAGTACATCAAGATGATCCACGGAATCGACGTCATTGCCCTGTCCGACGTCTACCTGCTGACCGATCAGACGGATGCGCTGCGCCTGGTGGCCTTCATCGACCGCGTTTACGACGCGGAGATTCCGATCATCGCCAACGGACAGCCCCTGAACGAGGTCTTCGACCAGGAAATGCTCTCCGGCGGCTATCGCAAGAAGTACCAGCGGTCCCAGTCGCGCCTGGTGGCGCTGACCACGGGAGAGCTTCCGCCGCACGACTGACCCGGGCCGGCCCGGTGGCCGTCTGGCGGGAAACGCGATGTTAACACCGTCGCACGGCGCGTAACGCGGCCGAAACATACCGGCGCACTTCCCGAAACCTGACAACTCCAAACTGACTCTGTACCCGCCGAGACACGATCAATGCTCACCCTGTGCACGTCGACGGCAATCACTGTTAGTTAGAGAGAGGTAACCATATCCATGGTTGAACTGTCAGTCCTGATGAACGCCACAACAGACGAAATAAGCCTGAACGTCAACTCCCTGTGGCTTCTCGTCGCGTCAGCCCTCGTGCTCCTGATGACTCCCGGTGTTGCCTTCTTCTACGGCGGCATGGTCAAGGCCAAGAGCGTCATCAGCATGATGATGATGAGCTTCGGCGCCATGGGCGTCGTCGGCGTGCTGTGGGTCGTCTTCGGTTACGGGCTCGCCTTCGGGCCTCCGCTCATCCCCGGCTTCCTCGGCGACCCGACCAGCTTCCTCGGCCTGACCGGCCTGCTCGGCGCCGGCGAAGACGGAACGCTGAACCCCGACCTGAACGGGCTGGCGTTCGCCGGCTTCCAGGCCACCTTCGCCATCATCACTGTGGCCCTGATCTCCGGAGCGATCGCCGACCGTGCGAAATTCGGCGCCTGGCTCATCTTCGCCGCCGTCTGGTCGACGCTGGTCTACTTCCCCGTCGCATACTGGGTCTTCAACCTCGCCGACGGCTGGGCTCCGGCCGCCCTCGGAGTCAACGACTTCGCCGGTGGAACCGCCGTGCACATCAACGCCGGTGCAGCCGGCCTCGCTCTGGCCCTGGTGCTCGGAAAGCGCGTCGGCTTCAAGAAGGGCATCTCCAAGCCCCACAACGTTCCGCTGACCCTTCTCGGTGCGTCGCTGCTGTGGTTCGGCTGGTTCGGCTTCAACGCCGGCTCGGAAGCTGCCGTCGACGGTGTTGCCGCCCTCGCCTGGGTCAACACGCTCGTCGCACCCGCCGCCGGCATCCTCGGCTGGCTGATCGTCGAGAAGATCAAGGACGGCAAGCCCACCTCGATCGGTGCGGCATCCGGTGCTGTTGCGGGACTCGTCGCCGTCACCCCGGCCTGTAACATCCTCACCCCAGGCTGGGCGATTGTCCTCGGCGTTCTCGTCGGCGCGGTGTGTGCGGTCGCCATCGACCTCAAGTTCAAGTGGGGCTTCGACGACTCCCTCGACGTGGTGGGCATCCACCTCATCGGCGGCATGATCGGCACCCTGTTCATCGGCATCGTCGGCTCGGGCATCGGCCTGCTCGACACGGGCAGCTTCGCCCAGCTCGGCGTGCAGGCGCTGGCCGCCTTCAGCATCGCGATCTTCTCCTTCGTGATGGCCTACGCCATCGGCTGGGTGATCCAGAAGACGATCGGCTTCCGCATCAACAACGAAGACGAGGTTGCCGGAGTCGACACGATCGTGCACGGCGAAGAGGGCTACGCGCTCGACACCGTGTAGCGGCAGCTCCACTCACCGCACCTGTCGTTCCACGGGCGGCGGCGCATCCGGTTCCTTCGGCTGCGCCGTCGCCCTTCTACACTCCTTGACTGGCTGGCAGAACTGAGCCATGCTCACGATGCTCGCACTGACCCGAACGGTGCGAGCGCTCCGCTCCGGTCCCGTTCAGTCGAGACCGGGGCGGGCCCTCTTTTTTCCCCGGCCCCCAGTTCCATTTTTGATCCGGATGCCGCCGGTGCCGATAGCGTGGACTCACGCACGTCACCGCCGCACCGCCCAGCTCATTCCCGTGCCCGCGCCCACCGGCGCCGGCACGAACGGAAGGATTCCATGTTCGAGTTCCTGCTCAGTCCCATCCCCGGCTTCATCGCCCTGGCGGTCGTCGTTTTCCTGATCGGACTGATCTACGCCAAGACCGTCTACAAGAACGCCGGGCCGGACGAGGCCCTCGTGATCACCGGCAAGAAATCCAAGAAGACCATTGTCGACGGCCAGGCCCTGGAGGAATCCGGTCAACGGGTCGTCCATGGCCAGGGCGTGTTCATCACCCCGTTCTTCCAAAAGGCGTTCAAGATCAGCCTGCGCAGCCGTGCGATCGAGATCACGGCCGTCGCCCAGGACCAGAACGGCGTCACCCTCACCGTCGAGGCCGTCGCGATCGTGAAGGTCGGCGACGACCCGGCAGCGATCCGGGCCGCCGCGCAGCGCTTCCTCGGTCAGGACAAGAACATCGACGGCTTCGCGCAGGAGGTGCTGTCGGGGTCGCTGCGCTCCTCGATCGGTGGCACGAACGTCATGACGATCATCCAGAAGCGGGACGAGCTCGGCTCCTCCGTGCTGGCGACCGCCCGTGAATCCCTCGCCAACCAGGGCGTCGACGTCGACTCCTTCGAGATCAAGGGCATCACCGACGAGAACGACTACATCCGTGACCTCGGCCGGGCCGAGCAGGCCAAGGTGCGGCGCCAGGCCGAAGTGGCCGAGCACCAGGCGAACCGGGAAGCTCAGGAGGCCGCGATCCTGGCCGAGCAGGCCATCGCCGAGGCGCAGAACACGCTCGCGCTGCGCAAGGCCGCCCTGCAGCTGGACACAGACAAGGCCTCCGCCGAAGCCGCCGCGGCCAAGCCGCTGGCCGAGGCCAAGGCCCAGCAGTCCATCGTGCAGCAGCAGGAGCTCACCGCTCAGCGCCGGGCCTCCCTGCGCAAAGCCGAGCTGGAATCCGAAGTGAACGCCATCGCCGATGCCGACGCCTACCGCATCCGGGTGACCGCCGTCGCGGCGGCCGAGGCCGCGGTGGCCGCCGCGAACGCCGATCGGGACAGCCGCATCGCGAATGCCGAGGCGATCCGCGCCGAGGGTCAGGCCAACGCCGACGCCATCCTTGCCCGCGGTACGGCGGAGGCGACCGCCACCCGCCTGTCCGCCGAGGCTGTGGCTGAGCAGAGCGAGGCGCTCATCCAGTTGCGCATGGTGGAGATGCTGCCCGAGATCGCCCGTGAGCTGGCCGCCCCGATGTCGAACATCGACAACCTCACCGTCATTTCCACGGATGGCGCCAGCCAGCTGACCAAGAACGTCGCCTCCGGTTTCACCGAGGTCGACGGGGTGCTGAAGTCGACGATGGGCGTCGGTATCCGGGAGCTTCTCGGCAACCTGGTCGGCGGTGTCGCGGCCGGAGCAGCCGCGGTGAAGGTGTCCACGCCGGTGCCTGCCCTCACGACCGCCCAGCAGGCCGACGTCGACCACGCCCTGGCTGCTCCCGCCGTCGAGGCCTAGCCGCAGAGCCCAGGGGAGACTGTTCGATGACGGATGCTGCGATGGACCCGATCTCGGCGATCGCGCCGCTCCTGGCGGGGCGGGCGGCCGCCAGTCAGCGCTGGTCGCATCTCATGTTCTTGCACTGGCGCGTGGACGCCGCCCTGGTGGCGCCCCTGCTCCCGGCCGGGCTGGTCCCGGACGAGTTCGACGGCACGAGCTGGGTCGGTCTGATCCCGTTCGTGCTCGACCGCGCCACCGTCTTCGGCAGCCCACCGATCCCGTATTTCGGCACGTTCGTCGAGGTGAACGTGCGGCTGTACGCCGTGGACGAACAGGGTCACCGAGGCGTCGTCTTCGTATCCCTCGAAGCGTCCCGCCTCGCAGCCGTGCTCGCGGCCCGCGCCCTGTTCTCGATCCCCTACATGTGGTCCCGCACGCGCCTCGAGGTGTCGTCGGGTCCGGGGAGCACCGGGCAGGGGAGTGCCGGGCCGGAGTTTCACTACACGTCCAGGCGCCATCTGACCGGGTCGGCCCACACGGACATCGTGGTGCGTCCCACCAACCGTCCGGTCGTCGGGGACCTCCTCGCCGATTTCCTGACCGCGCGCTGGGCATTGTTCACCCGCACCCGCGGTCGCACGGTGCACCTGCGCAACCACCACGAGCCCTGGGCGCTCTACGAGGCCGAACTCCTGCGGCTCGACGACACCCTGCTCGCCGTGGCGGGCTTCCCCGGGTTGGCCGAGCGCCCGCCGGATTCCGTGCTCTACGCGCCTGGGGTCACGACCTGGTTCGGGTCGGCCGGCTGAGAGTCGCCGGGTCTGAGTGCAGTGACCGCCGCCGGTGTCGGCAGTTTCAGTATTTCGACTTCTCCTCCACACTACGGGTCTGATCGGTTTATCCACGGTGTCCACGGATGCCGGGCGAGTGTCGGTGGATGCACATAGCGTGTTCCCCATGAAGCCGTCAATCATCGAAGAGCGAGAGGCCATGGGCCGGCATTTCGACGCGATCGCGGAGGCCGAACGGGACATCGCCGTGGCCTTCGCCCGGCGGGCCGAACGGGTCGAGGAGGCGCGCCGGTTCGGGCAGGCGATCGCCCACCACAAGGCCCGGGTGCCGGGTGCCCGCTGGGATGCCCGCGAGGTGGCCGAGCGGGAGTTCTCCAGCGAGCTGGCCTGCACGATCCGGGTGCCGCAGCGCACGGCGGAGAACCTGGTCGCGGAGTGCCGGGCCCTGGCCGTGGAGCTGCCCGCGACCCGGGCTGCGCTGGCTTCGGGGGAGATCAGCTACCGGCATGCGCAGGTGGTGGTCAATCAGGCGTGGTCGGTGCCGGAGGAAGGGCGCGCGGAATTCGAAGCCGCGGTGCTGAAGTCCGCGGGCACGCTCACCGCGTCGAAGCTGAAGTACAACGCGCGGATTCTGCGGGAGCGGTGGCACCCCGAGACGATCAGGGCCCGGCATCAGAAGTCGGTGAAGGACCGGGCGGTGTTCTTCGAGCCCGAGCCGGACGGCATGGCCTCGCTCACCTTCTACGCGAGTGCGGAGAAGGCGCAGGCCGCCCACGAACGGATCACGCTGATGGCCCTGAGCCTGCAATGCGCCGAGGAAGACCGCACGCTGACCCAGTTGAAGGCGGATGTGTTCGAGGATCTGATCCTGGATGGGGTCACGCCGTCGGGCCTGGGAAAGGGGATCCGGGGTTCGGTGAACATCACGGTCCCGGTGTTCAGCCTCATGGGCCTCAACGACGAACCCGCCCACATGGAGGGTTACGGCCCGATCGACGCGGACACGGCCCGCCGGATCGCTGCCGGCGCGCCGAGCTTCACGCGGCTTCTGGTGCATCCGGAGACCGGGGTGGTGCTCTCAGTGGGCCGGGACAGGTACAAGGTGCCGAAAGACCTCAAGAAGTACTTGCGGGTGCGGGACGAGACGTGCCGGTTTCCCGGCTGCAACCGGTCGGCGGCGCATTCCGACATCGATCATTCGCTCGATTGGCAGTTCAACGGTTTGACCGCGGAGGACAACCTCGCGCACCTGTGTCCGCCGTGCCACGCGCTCAAAAGCGAAACCGGGTGGACCGTGAAACACCTCGAAGATGGTGTCCTCCAGTGGAGGTCACCGAGTGGGCGGGCGTTCATGAGTGAGCCGGCCACGGTCATCCGTGCGGTGGAACCCGAACCTCCGCCGGGGGAGTCCGCGAAGACATCTGTGCCTCAACCCTCGCCGTTCTGACAGTCGCCTTGAGAATCGTTCGAGACCCGGTGCCCGGTTCGCTGGCGTGGCGGCCGGATCAGGCGAGCAGACCGAGGAAGCGTCCGGCGAACCCAGCGCACGCGACCGTCGCGACGAGGAACACGGCCACCCAGATGACACCGGGGATGTGCGTCAGACGCGCCAGCTGGTCGGCGTCGGAGGCGCTGCCGCGGCTCCGTGACCGGGAGCGGTGCAACTCCGCCACGGTGCGCACCGCGCCCAGCAGCAGGAACGCCGTGATCAGCAGGGCGAAGACGCCCTGCACCGGGGGAGAGGCGAACCAGGTGATGCCGAAGATGACGGCCGCCGTGACCAGGACCGACCAGAGCCCGAACCAGTTGCGGATCTGTACCAGCAGCAGTGCCAGGGCAACCAGCAGCAGCCAGAGCAGGCCGATGTCGTAGCCGAGGCTGAGCATCCGTGCAGCGCCGAGCCCCAGGAGAGCGGGCGCCGGATACCCGGCCAGGAGAGTCAGCACCATTCCGGGCCCGCGGGGGCGTCCGCTGCTGACCGTCAGCCCCGAGGTATCCGAGTGCAAACGGATGCCGCCCAGCCGACGCCCGCTCAGCGTCGCCACGACGGCGTGCCCGCCCTCGTGCGCGATCGTGATGACATGGCGCCCGATGCGCCACAGACCCGGCACCAGCACGAGCAGGGCGGCGGCCGCGATGGTCAGCCAGGCCGTGGCCGCCGGCAGCGGTTCGTTGCGTGCGGAGAGTTGCCCCCAGAGTGCGACCAGCCCGTCCATGGTTGTCAGCCTAGGTCACGAAGCGAACCCCCTAAACTTCTCCGTGGGGGGGTCATCAAGCAGGCTGATGAGGCTAGTCCCCATATCTCTGGAGACGCCCATGCTCGCGAACCTCATCATCGCCGTCGCAGCCAACCCCGGCCCCTTCGTCGAACCCAACCAGACTGCCGGCGAGTCCGCCCCGGTGCACGCTGCTCTGATCGCGTTGATTCCTCTCACTGGCCTGCTGGTCATCGCGGTCCTGCTCTGGTACCTCGTGCATAGCAGCTACGTCAAATTCCAACGGGCCACACTCATCGCCATTGGCGTGCTCGCCGTCCTCATCGCCGCCAACATCGTGGGCCTCTCCGTCGCCTACAACGCTGAGGTCCGCGGGATCGCCGCAGCGACCGCGCAGGCTGAAGCCGACTACAGGGAATCGGTGATCACGTTTCTCTCAGAGGACTACGGGATCACCGTCGGCGGCAAGGCGGCCGGGGAGCTCATCGCCGGACACAGCGTCACGGTGCTTCACGAGGGCGTGGACACACTGGTTGAAGTCGACGTGGACGGCAGCGACAAAATGGTGGTGTACCTGCCCGATAGACGGACGCTGGCACCGGTCCAGTAGGCCGCGGCAGGGTGGAAACAAAAAAACCCCGGAGAACCGGGGTTTTTTGTTGTGGGCGATACCGGACTCGAACCGATGACCTCTTCCGTGTGAAGGAAGCGCGCTACCAACTGCGCCAATCGCCCATTGTGGTAAAAACTGTGAAAGAACTGCAACCACGAGTCTTGATACTAGCCCAGAGCGGGGACGCGGCGCACATCGAGAGGGCCGCAACACGCCGGGGCGGCTCGGTTTGAAAATGCACGGGAGTATCGGCTAGAGTCTTCAAGCGCGCAGAAATGCGCGCAGTTGCGGATGTGGCGCAGTGGTAGCGCATCACCTTGCCAAGGTGAGGGTCGCGAGTTCGAATCTCGTCATCCGCTCGAATTGGNCGGCCGCGGCAACCGGGCCAGGACCCGCGCCCACCCCCAGGCCACCGATTCCGCGCACTAGCCGAAACGGCTAGCCGGTCACGAGAGCCGAGGCATCGATGTCACGCGACTTCGATCAGACCGGAGCGGCCGGAGAATCGGCAGCGGCGCGGAGAGCCGCGATATCGAGGTTGCCCATCGGCAACATGGCCTGCATGACCCGGCTCGACCGCTCGGGATCGGGGTCGCCCAGCAACTCGACCAGAACCGGCGGCACGATCTGCCAGGAAAGCCCGAATTTGTCCTTGAGCCAGCCGCACCGGCCCGGTGAACCCCCCGCGGTCAGCTTCTCCCACAAATGGTCGATCTCGTCCTGGGTTTCGGCCCTCACGACGAAGGAGATCGCCTCGGTGAACGTGTACCGCGGTCCCCCGTTGAGCGCCTGGAACTCGAGCCCGTCGATCACGAAGGACACCGTCATCGCGGTGCCAGCCGGGGCGGGGGAACCCTCGGGATAGCGCACAACGCTCACGATCCGGGAATTTCTGAAGACCGAGACGTAGAAGGTGGCCGCCTCCTCAGCCTGATTGTCGAACCACAGGAACGGACTGATCGTCTACACGTCAGTGCCCCTTCTTCATTCCCAGTTCGTTGACCGCCTCATCCGGAGGCGTCGGCCTGGGATCCGCCGGGCAGTGCAGGACCGCGTTCGGACCCGAATGATCGATGGTGTGGTCGGCCATCGGCCGGCCGCACACGGGGCACGTGGCCTCGCCGACCCGCCGGACGACCGCATCGTATGGGCCCACCGGCGGCGGCCCCAAGGGACGTTTCAGTTTGGCGTCCATCCAGTCGATGAACCGCACGTAGCCGCCTGGATGGTGCCCACCGGAGGGCTTCTGCTCATTCATGCCGCCAGCGTACGCTCGGTCCGCCCCGATGAACAGAAAAAGCCCCGGATGCCCTCTGAACACTGGATCAGTGAACGAGGGATTCCGGGGACGGCTGCGGGCTCTCAAGTGCGGAGACGGTGGGATTTGAACCCACGGTACCCCGTGAAGGGTACTCCACCTTAGCAGGGTGGTGCACTAAGCCGTACTATGCGACGTCTCCTTGGTGTTCATTACAAACACACCTGAACAATCATAACCGTACTGACGGCATCCGCACGAACACACTGTGCGGATGCCGTTCACACGGCTACTGGTCTTCGAGCGTTCGCCCGACCGAACAGGTGTAGTCCCCGGCCGTCTGCCCGGTGGTCGAGTCTGACAGGACGGCGCCATCGGACGGATTCTTCGTCGCGGCCGGGTCCGGAACGGCACTCGGGTTCGTGGTGGCCGCGGGGTCGGCGGCCGCCGGGTCAGGCGTCGCCGCCACGGGAGCGTTCGGGTCCTGGGTCGCGCCGCCGCCGGTGGTACCGCCCAACTGGATCGGCTTGTCGGCCGCAACAGCCTCGAACAGGTTGTCGAAGTCGGATTGCAGGGGGATCACGCCGCCGTCGACGGTGCCGGTGGGAACCTGGACGAAGACAACCTTGTTCAGGTCGATGTCTTTCAGGGCCACCGCGATCGAGGCGAGCGTGGACACGTCGTTGAGGTTGGTCGAAAGCGTCATGTTCGCCGTCACGGCCTTGGCCAGCGAGTACACCTTGAGCGGGTCGGAGAGCGTCGACGCGCTCTTGATCGTGCGCACGAGCGAGGACATGAACACCTGCTGGTTGCTGATGCGGGTGAGGTCGCTGCCGTCGCCGACGCCGTGGCGGGTGCGCAGGAACTGGAGCGCATCCACGCCTTCCAGGGTGTGCATGCCGGCCTTGAGGAAGGTGCCGGTGTACTCGTCTTCGATGTCTTCCGCGACGCAGACCGGCACGCCGCCGACGGCCGTCGACATGGCCATGACGCCGCTGAACTGCACCTCGGCGGCGTAGGGGATGTTCAGGCCGGTGAGCTGCTCGACGGTGAGAACGGTGCAGGCCAGTCCGCCGTAGGTGAGCGTGGTGTTGATCTTCTGGCTGCCCATCGAATCGAAGGTGCCGCCGTCCGGGTTGGGGCATTCCGGGATCGGCACGTACATGTCCCGGGGAAAACTGATCACGGAGGCGTTGGAGTGGTCCGCGGAGATGTGCAGCAGCATGGTGACGTCGTTGAGGTCGCCGGTGGAGTCCTCGGGGCCGAATCGCGCATCCTGCCCCTTGCGGCTGTCGCTTCCGACGATGAGGAGGTTCACGCCGCCGGCGATCGCATCGATCTTCGGAGCGGGCCCGTCGGTCTCGCTGGCCAGTTTCACGCTCGGCTGCACACTGGCGGCGACGTCGTAGGTGGCGATGGCGGCGACGGAGACGCCGCTGACGAGGAGGACGGCCAGTGCCGCGGCGAGCACCTTGGCCACGGTGACGAACGGATTGGACCGGCGTAGGCGACCGTGCCGCGCGAGCGTCCGGATCTTCTTCGAACGCGTCGAGCGGGGGCGAAGTTGGTCGCTCACTCAGGTCCCTTCGCTAGTGCACCGTGCAGGATCGAGGTGCGGAGGGCGTGGGATTCGAACCCACGAGACATCTCTGCCCACCAGTTTTCAAGACTGGCTCCATCGGCCGCTCGGACAGCCCTCCCGTTCGCTGCCCAGCGGCGCCGATTGAACCTGCGCACGCTGACAAGCGAATACCGACCGATTCTAGCCGATTGGAGGTTCACCACTGTGCCAGAGGATGCTGGCAGCGCGCTGGACGCGGGCCGGAAGCGGTGCGGGGGCACGTTCCGGCATCCGTCGACACACTGCTGCGAACCTACAGGCTGCCGAGAATGACGGCGAGCCCGTCGTCCTGCACCGCGCCGGTGATCTCGCCGGCCGCCGTGAGCACTTCCTGCGGCGCCTGGCCCATGGCCACGCCTCGCCCGTGAACGGATGCCCATTCCAGCAGTTCGATGTCGTTGCGCCCGTCTCCGACCGCCATCACCCGGCTGCGCGGAATGCCGACCTCGGCGCGCACCCGTTCCATGGCGGTGGCCTTGTTCACCCCGTCGGGGGCGATGTCCAGCCACGCGGTCCAGCCGATCGCGTAGCTGACGCGGCTCAATCCCATCCGGTCGACGACCTGGAGGAAATCCTCCATGTCGTGGCCCGGCGAGATGACGACGACCCGGGTCGCGTCCTGGCGCAACAGGTCGTCGAAATCGACGTGTTCGCTGTCGAGCCCGATCGTGGCGTCCGGGAAGGCCTCGGTGTAGCGATAGAAACCGTGCTCGTCCTCGACGGCGTACCGGGCGCCGGTCAGGTGCGACCGGATGGAGAGGAGGACATCGGTTGGGTCGAAGGTTTCGACCCATTCGCGCCGGTATCCGGTCGGGGCGTCCGGGTCGCGGTGCAGGGTGATCGCACCGTTCGAGCAGACCACGAAGCGCGGGGTGATCTCGAGCCGGTCGAGCACGGGCAGCGTGGTCGCGGCCGAGCGGCCCGTCGCCAGCATGACCTCGTGGCCGGCCGCGGCGAGACGCTGCACCTGTTCGAGGACGCCATCGCTGATGGTTCCGTCCTCGTGCATGGTGGTGCCGTCGATGTCGAGCGCCACCAGCCAGGGCAGGTCCGTCCGGCTCATGGGGCGCCGACCGGCCGGATCACGTCGAGGCCGCCGAGCCAGGGCCGGAGCGCCTCCGGAACGATGACGGAACCGTCCGCCTGCTGGTGCGTCTCGAGAATGGCGACGATCCAGCGGGTGGTCGCCAGGGTGCCGTTCAGGGTGGCCACGGGCGCGGTCTTGCCCGACTCCGTGCGGTAACGGATGTCCAGACGGCGGGCCTGGTAGGTCGTGCAGTTGCTGGTGCTGGTCAGTTCGCGGTACGCGTTCTGGGTGGGAACCCAGGCCTCGATGTCGAACTTGCGGGCCGCACTCGAGCCGAGGTCGCCGGCCGCCACGTCGATGACGCGGTAGCTCAGGCCGAGGGACTGGAGCATGTCCTCCTGCAGCGCGACGAGGCGGTCGTGCTCCGCTTCTGCGTTCTCCGGCAGCACGTAGGTGAACATCTCCAGCTTGTTGAACTGGTGCACCCGGATGATCCCCCGGGTGTCCTTGCCGCCCGAGCCGGCCTCGCGGCGGTAGCAGGTGGACCAGCCGGCGTAGCGGAGGGGCTCACCGGCCAGGTCGAGGATCTCTTCGGAGTGGTAGCCGGCGAGCGCGACCTCGCTCGTGCCCGTGAGGTACAGCTCATCCGTCGGCAGGTAGTAGATCTCGTCGGCGTGCTCGCCGAGGAAGCCGGTGCCGTCCATGATCTCCGGCCGCACCAGGTTGGGGGTGATCAGGGGGATGAAACCGGCCGCGAGGGCCCGGTCGAGCGCCATGTTCATCAGGGCGATCTCGAGGCGGGCGCCGATGCCGCGCAGGAAGTAGAACCGTGACCCGGACACCTTGGCGCCGCGGGACATGTCGATGGCGCCGAGCAGTTCGCCCAGCTCGAGGTGGTCGCGCGGTTCGAAGTCGAAGATGGGCACGTCCCCGTGGGTGCGGAGCGTGACGAAGTTCTCTTCCCCGCCGGCCGGAACGCCGTCGATGATGGGGTTCGCGAGGGTGCGCACGACCGCGGTGAAACGGGCCTCGGCGGCGGACGCGGCGACCCCGGCGACTTTCACCTCGGCGGCCAGGCTCTGCGCCTGGGCGACGAGGGCCTTCTTCTCGGCGGCGGGCGCGGCGGCGACCTGCTTGCCGAACTGGTTCTGCGAGGCGCGGAGCGACTCGAACGCCTGGATCGTGGCCCGGCGTTCGCTGTCGGACGCGAGCGCGTCGTCGACGGCCTCGACCGACGCACCGCGCGCCTTCTGCGATCGCTTGATCAGGTCGGGATTCTCTCGCAGCAGCACAGGATCAATCACGGGGCCAGTCTACAAGCGCTGACCAGGCCGCCGCGCTAGCCTTGCCACCGTGGATACTCCCGGTCAGCCCCTTCTTGTGCAACAGGCTGCCGTGGTCTACAACCCGATCAAGGTCAATCTGGACCGGCTGCGGGCGAGCGTGGCCGCGGCAGAAACGACCGCGGGCTGGGCGGGGTCGCTCTGGTTTCCGACCAGCCCGGAGGATTCGGGCCGAGGGGCCGCCCTTCTGGCGATCGAGCAGGGAGCCTCCATGGTGCTCGTGGCCGGCGGCGACGGCACGGTTCGAGCGGCCGCCGAGGCACTGCGCGGCACCCGGGTGACCCTCGCCATCGTGCCGTCGGGCACCGGCAACCTGCTGGCCCGCAACCTGAGACTGCCGCTGTCCGGTCTTGACGAGGCCACCGCCATCGCGTTCACCGGGGTCGACAAGCCCATCGACGTGGGCGTGGCATCCGTCAGAACGGATGACGGCGTCACGGTCGACCACATCTTCCTCGTGATGACGGGGCTCGGCCTGGACGCCCAGATGATCGCCAACACCCGGCCCGATTTGAAGCGGAAGGTCGGCTGGCTGGCCTACGTGGATGCCGTCGCGCGGGTGCTGCCCACGGTCAAACCGTTCGGGATCCGGTACAGCCTGAACGGGCGACCGCATCGGCCGGCGCACGTCAGCATGATCCTGGTCGCCAACTGCGGCCTGCTGCCGGGGAACCTGCAGTTGCTGCCCGATGCGCGCATCGACGACGGCATCCTGGACATCGCGGTGCTGCAGCCCAAGGGCGTGCTCGGCTGGCTGGCGATCTGGCGCCGGGTGACCTGGGAGAACGGGGTGCTGCGGCGGTCGGCGGTGGGACGCCGGATCATCGAACGCACCGAATCGAACCGGGAGCGGGTGATGACCACGCTGCGCGGCGCCGACATCCGCATCGTGGTGGAGCAGCCGCAGGACTTCGAGATCGACGGCGAGTCCCTGGGCCCGGTGCGCTCGGTCTACCTGCGCGCGGACCCGGCATCCCTGATCGTGCGGCTGCCCGCCGGTTCCTGAGCCTCGCGGCCGGGCAGGCCGAGCAGCCCGCTCAGCCAGGCCCGGGCGCCGATGAACACGTCGTCGTCGTAGCGGGACGTGAACTCGATCGGCTGCTTGTCGGCGCGCGGATACGAACCGAGGAAGATCACCTGCGGGCTGAAGCGGCGCAGCCCCAGCAGGGCGTCGGCGACACGTTCGTCGTGGATGTGGCCGTCGGCGTCGATCACGAAGCGGTAACGCCCCATGGCGTCACCGATCGGGCGCGACTGGATCAGGCTTAGATTCACGCCCCGGGTGGCGAACTGCTCGAGCATCTCGAGCAGGGCGCCGGAACGGTCTTCGGGCAGTTCGACGATCAGGCTCGTCTTGTCGGCGCCCGTGCGGGGCGGCAGCGCGGTGGTTCGGCTGACCAGCACGAACCGCGTCACCGCGTTCGGGTTGTCGCCGATGCCCGCGGCCAGGACCACGACGTCATGGTGCTTCTCGATGCCGGGCGGGGCGATGGCGGCATCCGCCTGGTCGCTTATGAGCAGGGCCGAGGCGGCCGCCACGTTGCTGGAGGCCGGAATGTGGCCGTGGTGCGGCAGGTTCGTCTCTAGCCAGGTGTGACACTGGGCGTAGGCCACCGGATGCGCGTTGACGACCTGCACGTCGTCGAGCGTCGTCCCGGGACGCGCCACCAGGACGAAGTTGACCGGAACCAGGTACTCACCGATGATGCGCAGGTCGGGCACGCTCGCGAGGGCGTCCTGCGTGGCGGACACGCCGCCCTCGACCGAGTTCTCGATCGCGATCATCGCAGCCACGCTGCGGCCGGAGACGACGTCGGCGAGCGCTTCACCGACATTGTTCACGGCCCGCCAGGTCTGACCGCGGGCCGCGGTCACCTGAGCCAGGGCCGCCTCGGTGAAGGTGCCCGTGGGCCCGAGGAAGCTGTAGCTGACATTGCGCGTCTCGGACATGGCTCCCAGCCTACTTGCAGTGCAAGACTGGGGACCATGAACCAACGAGCGGGAACCCCGGCCCAGGAATCTGATCTTATCGACGTCGATGCACTGGTGAAGGCGTACTACGACCTGAAACCGGATGTCACGGTGCCCGCCCAGCGGGTGGCGTTCGGCACCTCCGGTCACCGAGGCAGTTCGCTGAACACGGCCTTCAACGAAGACCACATCATCGCGACCACCCAGGCGATCGTGGAATACCGCGCGCTGCAGGGCATCACCGGGCCGCTCTTCATCGGCGCCGACCCGCACGCGCTCAGCGCCCCGGCCTACACGACGGCGCTCGAGGTGTTGGTGGCCAACGGAGTGCGCGTGCTCGTCGACGAATTCGATGACTACCTGCCCACCCCGGCACTCTCGCACGCGATCCTCGCCTACAACCGGGCCGGCAACAGCGACGAGGCCGACGGCATCGTGGTCACCCCCAGCCACAACCCGCCGTCCGACGGCGGCTTCAAGTACAACCCGCCGCACGGCGGACCGGCCGACAGCGACGCCACCTCGTGGATCGCCAACCGCGCGAACGAGATCATCCTGGACGAACTCGGCGATGTGCAGATGAGCGAGCCGAGCGCGGTCGAGACCTACGACTTCCGCAGCGCCTACGTGAACGACCTCGAGAACATCATCGACATGGCCGCGATCAAGGCCAGCGGGATCCGCATCGGCGCCGACCCGCTCGGCGGGGCGAGCGTGGGCTACTGGGGCGCCATCCGCGACCGCTACGAGCTCAACCTCACCGTGATCAACCCGCACGTGGATCCGACCTGGCGGTTCATGACCCTGGACTGGGACGAAAAGATCCGGATGGACCCGTCGAGCCAGTCGGTCATGGCCTCCGTCGCCGCGCACAAGGACGAGTACGACATCGTCACCGGCAACGACGCGGACGCCGACCGCCACGGGATCGTCACCCCGGACGACGGGCTGATGAACCCGAACCACTTCCTCGCGGTGGCCATCGACTACCTGTACAGCCACCGAGATGGCTGGCGTACGGACGCCGCCATCGGCAAGACCCTCGTGTCGTCGACCATGATCGATCGCGTCGCCGGGTTCCTGGGCCGCGACCTCTGGGAGGTGCCGGTCGGCTTCAAGTGGTTCGTTCCGGGCCTGATCGACGGGTCGGTCGCGTTCGGCGGCGAGGAGAGCGCGGGCGCCAGCTTCGTGCGCTTCGACGGAACCGTCTGGACTACCGACAAGGACGGCATCCTGCTCGCCCTGCTCGCCGCGGAGATCCTCGCGGTGACCGGCAAGACCCCGAGCCAGCGCTACGCCGAGCTCACCGCGCACTTCGGTGACCCGGCCTACGCCCGAGTGGATGCCGCGGCCACGCCGGCCCAGAAGGCCCAGCTCGGCAAGCTCGACGGCGAGGCGATCACCGCCACCGAAGTCGCCGGCGAGAAGATCATCGCGAAGCTCAGCCACGCTCCCGGGAACGGGGCGGCCATCGGCGGCGTCAAGGTCGTCACCGAGAACGCCTGGTTCGCGGCCCGTCCGAGCGGCACCGAAGACGTCTACAAGATCTATGCCGAGTCCTTCAAGGGCCCGGAGCACCTCAAGCAGGTGCAGATCGAGGCCAAGGCCATCGTCGACGCCGCGATCGCGTAGCGCGCCTGTAGCGCCGTTCCGCGGGTGGCGCGCCACCCGCGGAACGGCGAAGGACCAGCGTGAGCCGTTGTCGAATCGGCAGTCGACTCCGGCAGTCGACTCCGGCAGTCGACTCCGGCAGCCGACTCAGCGGTCGGGCCTAGGGGATGCTCCAGTAGTACGCGGTGGCACCGGGATGCTTCACGGTGATCGCGTAGTCCACCGAGCGGAAGTCGGTGTCGTCGGTGTGGCCCGCGTAGAAGATCTCGATGTCCTCGCCCGAGCCCTCGATCCGGGTGACGACTCCGGTGTGGTCCCGGTCGCCGGAGTTGTCCCAGTCGAACTGCGCGACGTCACCGATCTTGACCAGGTCTCGCTGGTCATCCGTGAGCGCGGTTGCCCGCCCGGACTCCGCCAGGTAATTGCGGAAGGCCGTGGAGCTGATCCACGGCGACGAGTGCGTGAAGGATGAGCCCTTTCCGTCTGAGTACCACTCGTCGTCCATCTCCCAGCCGCGCTCGATCAGGGACTGGCTGGTGAAGTTGACGCAGTCGTTGTCGCTGATGACCCCGTAGTCCGCGGTGTTGTAGTTCGTCCAGTGGGCGAGCATGTAGGCCACCTGGGCCTGGGCGCCGGTGCTGACCGTGGCCGGGACATCCACGGCCACCGGGTCTCCACCGTCCGCCGGCACGGCGCGCGGCGCGCTTGTGGCCGCCGCCTCGGTGGGCGCTGCAACGGCCTTGCCCGGATCACCCGTCGACGAGGAAGCCGAAGGGTCCGCGGATCCCATCGCCGCCAGTGCCGCCGTGCCGGCGACAAGGCCGACGACCACGAGCACGACTACGCCGATGCGAAAGCGTCGGGTCAACACCACAGCTATCCTCTATTCGTTCGTTGGGGGCACCCCTTTTCCGGGGGGTCCTGGCTAATCAGAGTATTCGAGTCTCGGCGCGGCCGCAGCCGGCGCGGGCCCGGACTGCGCGCGCCTCCATGCTCCGAGAGGCAGGCGATGCGCTCCGGTCGTAGACGGGACTTCGGCGTGGGCCAGTGCCTCGTCGACCGGCTTGACGTGCGTATTCGCGGCCTGACCGGCATGGAAGGTGTGAATCCCGGCACAATCCCGGCGCTTCTGCGCTCTACCCGGGTCACGATTTCCGGCCGGTCGACCCGCGCGGTGAAGCACGCGCCTCACCTGTCAGAAAACTGTGCAAAGGCTCCGAAACCCCTGCATGGCGGCTGATCAGTTGTAGCCGGGCGCCGCGGGCAGGCCGAAGAGCTCCTCCAGCGTGGTCACCCCGCGGTCGTGCATCTCAGTCGCCAGTTCGACGCCGATGTAACGGAAGTGCCAGGGCTCGTAGCCGTAACCGGTCACCGGGACCTTGTCCGCCGGGTAGCGCAGCAGGAACCCGAATCGCCACGCGTTGCCCGCGAGCCACGTGCCGTGCGGGGTGTCGCCGAAGCAGGCCTCCAGAGAACAAATCCCGGGCAGTGCGCTGATGTCGATGGTCAGGCCGGTCTGGTGTTCGCTGGTTCCCGGCCGCGCCGTACTCGTGTCGGCGACGGCCTGGCCGTTCGAGGCCACGTCCTGGTTGTAGACGTCGACCTGGGTGCTGTAGCTCCGGTAGGAGCTCTGCGACTGAAGCTGCAGCCCGGTCTCCGCCGTGAAAGCCCCGAACAGGGCGACAACGGCATCCGAGGCCTCCCGGCGCAGCTTCGGTGCCCAGACATGGGGCACCGGCACGTCCACGAGGTCCGTCGGGGCGTAATCGGCCGGGTGAAGCGGCCGGGTCTTGTCCACGACGACCCACAGGCTGTTCGGGTCATCGATGGAGTGCGCGGACCGGTCGAAGGAGGGCGCCGCGGTGGGGTCAGGTGAGCCGGACGGGGCCGGGCGGGCGGGGTTCGGGCTCGCGGCGTTCGGGCTCGCGCTCGGGAACGTGGGGAGCGTCGGGGTCGGTGCGGGAGTCCCGCTCGGCGAGCGCGAGGAGCTCGATGCGGAGGTCGGTGAGGACGTCGGGACGGCGTGCGCGCTCGGTTCGAGGGCCGGTCCCCGGCCGGAGACGGCCCCGGCAGCCAGGGCGCCCGCGGCGAGCACGGCGACAACGGCGGTCACCGCAGCAATGCGCCTCCGTCGAAACGGATGCACCGCCCCCGGACGCACGTCTCCCACCACGATTGCGATCCTAGACCCGTGCGGTGAAGGGGCGTCTCCGACAGGCCCGAAGCCGGTTGAAGATTGTTTGCTCATGATGTAACTTTGCACACGATGCAAACTCCTCCCGCTCCCGTTGCCCCGCCACTGATGTCTCACCGGCAGATCCTCTTCGTCATCTTCGGCCTGATGGCCGGGATGTTCCTCTCCGCCCTCGACCAGACCATCGTGGGAACGTCGATGCGCACCATCGCCGACGACCTCGACGGCATGGCACTCCAGGCCTGGGTGACGACCGCGTACCTCATTGTGTCCTGCATCAGCACGCCGATCTACGGCAAACTCAGCGACATTTTCGGCCGCCGCCCGCTGTTCCTGATCGCGATCACGATCTTCCTGATCGGCTCGCTGCTGGCCGGCATGGCGAACTCGATGTACGAACTCGCCGTCTTCCGCGCCATCCAGGGCCTCGGCGCCGGTGGCCTGATGGCCCTCCCGCTCACGATCATGGGCGACATGCTCGCTCCCCGCGAGCGCGCAAAGTACCAGGGCTACTTCCTGGCCGTCTTCGGTGTCTCCAGCGTGATCGGCCCACTCATCGGCGGCGTCCTGTCGGGCTCGGAGACCATCCTCGGCATCACCGGCTGGCGCTGGGTCTTCCTGATCAACCTCCCGATCGGCGTCATCGCCCTCTTCATCGTGCTCAAGTTCCTGCACGTCCCCCACTTCGCGCGCCCCGTGCGCATCGACTGGTGGGGCGCGGTGACCGTGATCCTCGCGGCCGCTCCCCTGCTGCTCGTGGCCGAGCAGGGCCGCACCTGGGGCTGGGGCTCGCCCGCCTCGATCGCCTGTTATGTGATCGGCACGCTCAGCATCGCGGCCTTCATCCTGGCCGAACGGATGATGGGCGACGACGCGCTCATCCCGCTGAAGCTGTTCAAGTCCGCGACCTTCTCGATGGCCACCGTGCTCGGCGTCTTCGTCGGGTTCGGCATGTTCGGCGCGATGATGACCGTGCCGCTGTACCTGCAGCTCGTCAACGGGGCCACTCCCACGGAGAGCGGCTTCCTGATGCTGCCGATGATCGCCGGGCTGATGATCTCCTCCATCGTCAGCGGCCAGCTGATCGCCCGCACCGGGCGCTACAAGATGTTCCCCACGATCGGCACCGCCTTCATGTCGGCCGGTTTCCTGCTCTTCACGTTCGCCACCGCCGACAAGCCGGTGGTGTTCATGATGGCCGGGATGCTCCTGATCGGACTGGGCCTCGGCCAGCTGATGCAGACGCTCACGATCGCCAGCCAGAACTCGGTCGGCCCGCGGGACATCGGCGTGGCCACCTCGGCCTCGACCTTCTTCCGCCAGATCGGTGGCACGCTCGGCACCGCCGTGCTGTTCTCCGTACTGTTCACGCGGATCCCCGACACGCTCGGTGCGGCGTTCGGCAACCCGACCCTGGTCGCCGGGGTCAAGGCCGCGGCGACGGACCCCGCTGTGCAGGCCGACCCGGCGAACGCCGGCATCCTGAAGCTTCTGGGCAACCCGGGCGGCGTCGGCGGCGCACTCGACGGCGACACCTCGTTCCTGAACACGGCCGACCCGCGGCTCGCGGAGCCGTTCCTGGTCGGGTTCAACGACGCCGCCGTCACGGTCTTCTGGGTGAGCCTGGCGGTGGTGCTGACCGCTTTCGTGCTCAGCTTCTTCCTCAAGGCTCCGCCGCTGCGCACGTCGTCGGCCCTGCAGGAGGCAGCGGACGAGAATGCCGCCGAACTGGCGGAACTCGCCGAACTGACCCGCGATGCCCAGCGCGCCGCCGACACGATGGGCGCCCTCGTCGAGCCCGGGATCGACGTCGACGAGTTCGAGCGAGAGTCGCGCCCGAAGCCCCGCTAGCGTCCTCACCAATTCGACGGAGATTTTGCTCCCACAAGGTCGTTTCGGGCCAAAAACGCCTGTTTTCAGCAGAATCTCCGTCGAATTCGCTCGGGGCGCCGGGGGTTTGGGCGGGGCCAGACGGCAGGGGCGGCACAGTGCCGCGGAAACTACTGGACGGCGGGAGTCGTGAGAGCGCTCTCATGAGGGAGAGGATGGAGGCCTCACCGGCCGGAGCATCCGCCGGGTTGACTCCACCGGAGGTTCGCATGCCCCTCGAGACCCTGGCCCCGCAGGCCGACTGGGACGCGACCGCGCCCCGCGACACCGAGGGCGCCGACCACGGCGACCACCCCGGCACCGACCACCCCGGCACCGACGCCGACAGCACCGACGGCACCGTCACCGGCGCTCCGGTCGACCTGGATGGCCGCCGGTTCTACCGGATCACGGCCTACGACCAGATGCCGCCGTTCTTCATGACCCTCGTCGGGGACAGCGACGTCTGGCTCTTCATCTCCAGCGCCGGCGGGCTGACGGCGGGCCGGGTGGATGCCGAGCACGCCCTCTTCCCGTACTACACGGAGGACAAAATCACCGAGAGCGTCGACCGAACGGGCGGGCTGAGCGTGCTTCGCGTGCGGCTCCCCGACGGGACGATGGCCCACTGGCAGCCGTTCGCTGAGTTGCGCCCCGGCGACCCCGCCGCGGCCCGCACGCTCTACAAGGACAGCCTCGGGACGACCCTGGTGTTCGAGGAGTCGCGTCCGGACCTGGCCCTGCGCCTGCGCGTGACCTGGCAGACCAGCGCCCGGTTCGGCGTCGTGCGCAGCTGCGCCCTGACCTCCCTCTCCGACGACGAGCCGCGCGAGGTCGACCTGATCGACGGCCTGGTGAACATCCTCCCCGCCGGCGCGGGGGTGAAGACGCAGAACGAACTGAGCGTGCTCCTCGACGCCTACAAGCGGTCCGAACTCGACCCCGGGACGGGCCTCGGGCTGCTGACGCTCAACGCGACCCTCACCGACCTCGCGGAACCCAGCGAGTCCCTGCAGGCCAACGTCGCCTGGCAGATCGGGCTGGGCGCGGAGGAGCACCTGCTCTCGGTCAACCAGGTCCCCGCATTCGCCCGGGGCCGGGGCATCGCCGGCGAGACGGATGTCCGCGGCCGGCGCGGCGCCTACCTGGTCCACGCCCGGATCACCCTGCCGGCCGGGGCCGAACGGCGCTGGCAGGTCGTCGCCGACGTCGACCAGGACGCGGCGGACGTGGTCGGCCTGCGCGAACGGCTCCGCGACCCGGACGCCCTCGCCGCGGAGCTGGCGGCGGACGTCGTGCGCACCCGGTCGGACCTGGAGGGCATCCTCGCGGCCACCGACGCCGCCCAGCACACCGGCGACGAACTCGCGACGATCCACCACACCGCCAACGTGCTCTTCAACACGATGCGCGGCGGCGTCCCGGCCGAGGGCTACACGGTCGAGGCGCACGATGTGCGGGAGTTCATCGCGGAGCGGAGCCGGGCATCCGCCAGTCGCTGGGCCCAGGTGCTGGCGGCGCTGCCGGAGCGCCTGCGGGCCGACGAGCTCATCCAGGTCGCGGAGGAAACCGGCGACGTCGACCTGTGGCGCCTCTGCATGGAGTACCTGCCGCTCACGTTCAGCCGACGACACGGAGACTCGAGCCGGCCCTGGAACCAGTTCCGGATCGCCCTGACCGACGAGTCCGGTGCCCGCCGCCTGGAATACCAGGGCAACTGGAGCGACATCTTCCAGAACTGGGAGGCGCTGGCCTGGTCCTTCCCCGAGTACGCCGAGTACGCCGAGTCGATGGTCACCATTTTTCTCGACGCGACGACCGCCGACGGCTACAACCCGTACCGGATCTCCCGGGCCGGGATCGACTGGGAGGTTCCCGAGCCCGAGGACCCGTGGTCCAACATCGGCTACTGGAGCGACCACCAGATCGTCTACCTGCTCAAGCTGCTCGAAACGTCCCGGCGCTTCCACCCCCGGGCGCCTCGACCCGCTTGTCAACCGGCGGGCCTTCACCCATGCGGACGTGCCGTACCGGATCGCGCCGTATGCGGACATCCTCACGGACCCGTACAAAACCATCACCTTCGATCACGAGCGGCACGGCCTGATCCTCGAGCGGGTCGCCGCCGAGGGCGCGGACGGCCGGCTCGTGCACGGCGCCGACGGCGACCTGGTGCGGGTCACCCTGGCCGAGAAACTGCTGCTGCTCCTGCTTGCGAAGCTGGTCAACCTGGTGCCCGACGGCGGCATCTGGATGACCACCCAGCGCCCGGAGTGGAACGACGCCAACAACGCCCTGGGGGGCCGGGGCCTGTCGGTCGTCACCCTCGCCTACCTCCGCCGCTACCTGGTCCTCCTGCAGGGCCTCCTGACCGTCGACGTGGAGCTGAGCAGCGAACTCGCCGCACTGCTGACCGCGGTGAGCGACGTACTCCTCCGGCACACGGATGCCCTGGCCGGCGGGTTCGGCCCCGAACGCCGCCAGGCCGTCATGGACGGCCTGGGCGTTGCCGGCACCGCCTACCGCGAGCGGGTGTACGCCGGGTTCGGCGGCGACTTGTGGACGGTCGCCGCGGGCGACGTCACCGCGCTGCTCGACCTGGCCCGGCTCTTCGTCGAATCCGGCCTTCGGGCCAACCGGCGCAGCGACGGCCTCGTTCACTCGTACAACGTGCTGGACCTCAGCGCCGACGGCGCCGAGGTGCGGCGGCTGGCGGAGATGCTGGAGGGCCAGGTGGCCATCCTCTCCTCCGGGATGCTCGGAGCGGAGGAGTCGCTGGCCCCCGCTCGGGGCTCTCCGCACGAGCCGGCTCTATCGGGCCGACCAGCACAGCTACATCCTGTATCCGGACAAGGACCTGCCCTCCTTCCTCGCGCGCAACACGTTCAGCGCCGAGCGGGCCGACGCCTGCCCCCTGGTCGGCGAGCTCGTCCGGGCCGGGGACCACAGTATCCTCGTGCGTGACCTGCAGGGTGACCTGCACTTCGCCGCGGGCATCCGAAACGCCGGGGGCGTGGCCCGGGAATTGGACCGGCTCAGCCTGGACCCGGAGCTGCGCCCCGGCGTCGAGCGGGGCCGCGCCGAGCTGCTCTCGATCTTCGAGGAGGTGTTCCGGCACGCGGAGTTCACGGGGCGCTCGGGCAGCTTCTTCGCCTACGAGGGGCTCGGCAGCATCTACTGGCACATGGTGTCGAAGCTGCTGCTCGCGGTGCAGGAGACGCTCGAGCGCGCGGTTGCCGAGGGGGCGGACGACGCCACGATCCGTGGCCTGGCCGAGGGCTACGAGGACGTGCGGGCGGGCCTCGGCTACTGCAAGGACCCGGCGACGTACGGCGCGTTCCCGACCGACCCGTACTTGCACACCCCGGCGGGCCAGGGGGCCCGGCAGCCGGGGATGACCGGGCAGGTCAAAGAAGAGGTGCTCACCCGCCTCGGCGAGCTGGGTCTGCGGGTCGAGGACGGTCGTATCCGCCTGCGGCCCACCCTGCTCCGGGCCGACGAGTGGACGACCGAGACCGGCACGTTCGACTACCGGGATGTCCTCGGCCGCCCGTGCACGATCGAGCTGCCCGCGGACGCGTTCGCGTTCACGTTCTGCCAGGTGCCGGTACTGGTGCGCCGGTGCGGGCCGCTCGAGGTGATCGCGCACCTGGACGACGACACGCGGGTGGTCGGGGCCGACGGCGTGCTGGGCGCGGACCTCAGCGCCGGCATTTTCCGCCGGGAGGGTCTGGTGCGCTCACTCACGGTGACCGTGCCGCGGGAATGATCAGAGCGGCTGTTCCGTTGTCTTGAAGATGCGCATTGTCATTGCAGGTGGACACGGAAAAATCGCTCGTCAGCTGACTCGGGAGCTCGCGAAGGGCGGCCACGAGGTCGTCGGGCTGATCCGGAAGGATGAGTACCGGGCAGATCTGGTCGCCGACGGGGCCGTCCCGGTCGTGATCGACCTCGAGCGGTCCTCGGCTGCCGACGTCGCTCATTACCTGACCGGCGCCGACGTGGCGGTCTTCGCGGCGGGCGCCGGAGCGGGCGGCAGCGACGAGCGCCGGAAGGCCGTCGACCTGGGTGGATCCGTGCTCCTGGCCGACGCGGCCGAGGCCGCCGGCGTTGCCCGGATCGTGCAGATTTCCTCGACCGGCGTGGATTCGGTGCGGAACGGCGCCCGGCCCGCCGAGGTGCCGGCAGACTTCCTCTCCTACCTCCAGGCCAAGCTGGCCGCCGAGGAGGACCTGACGCGCCGCACCCTCTCCTGGACCATCGTCCGCCCCGGCGGGCTGACGGATGACGCCGGCACCGGCCTGGTCCACCTCGCCCGCACCGGGCAGGGCTTCACCGAACCGCGCGGCACGGTCCCCCGGGGCGACGTCGCCGCCGTGCTGGCGGAGCTGATCCGCACCGGAGACGGCGAGCGCGAGACGCTGCACCTGCTGAACGGCGCCGTGCCGGTGGCCGCCGCCGTGGCGACCTTCGCCTGACCCGGAGCCGCACGCGCCCCTGCAGCCCGGCATCCGGACTGCAGGGGCTTTTTGTTGCCTCCGACAATTCGTGAGAGCGCTCTCACAGCACAGCTGAGAGCGAACTCGCATCCATCCATCAGCACGCACACAAGGGAGTGACCCTGAAGCGTTTTCCGCGCAGCTCACTTGCAGTTACAGTCGCCGGCGCAGCATCCTTCGCACTGGTCATGTCCGGCTGTTCAGCCGGCACCGGCGCAGAGCAGTCGAACGACAAGAACGTCAAACTGACCGTCGCCACGTTCAACGAATTCGGCTACGAGGACCTGTTCGCCGAGTACGAAAAAGCGAATCCGACCGTCACGATCACGCACAAGAAGGCCGCCACCACCAATGAGGCCCGCGACAACCTCACCACCCGCCTCGCCGCAGGCAGCGGCCTGAGCGACGTCGAGGCCATCGAGGTCGACTGGCTGCCCGAACTGCTCCAGTACTCCGACCAGTTCGTCGACCTCACCAGCGACGAGGTCAAGGACCGCTGGCTGGACTGGAAGACCAAGGCCGCCACGGATGCCGACGGTCGCCTGATCGCGTACGGAACCGACATCGGCCCGGAGGCCGTCTGCTACCGCTCCGACCTGTTCGCCGCCGCCGGTCTCCCGACCGACCGCGCCGAGGTCGCCGCGCTCCTCGGCGACAGCTGGGACAGCTACTACGCAGCCGGCGACAAGTTCGCCGCTGCCGGCACGAACGTGCCGTGGTTCGACTCGGCCGGAGCCACCTGGCAGGGCGTCATCAACCAGATCCCCAACCCGTATGAGTAAAAAGACGGCTCCATCATCGCCACCGAGAACCCGGAGGTGAAGGCGGCCTACACCAGCGTCCTCAAGGCCAGCAGCACGCAGTCCGCACATCTCGGTCAGTGGAGCGACGACTGGACCGCCAGCTTCCAGAACAACGGCTTCGCCACGATGCTCTGCCCGGGCTGGATGCTCGGCGTGATCTCCGGCAACGGTGACGCCTTTCAAGGGCGAGTCCTACTTCGCCATCAACGACGCCATGCAGCAGGCGCTCACCCGGGTCGAAGACGGCACGATGACCGCCGACGAGTCGTGGGCACAGTGGGTCACCGACGTCAAGGCGCTCGGCTAACCAGCACAATCCGCCGGCCGGGCCTGCCGAGATCAGTTCTCGACAGGCCCGGCCCCCGGTCTCGACCGGCAGGGCCGGCAGGGCCGGCAGGGCCGGCAGGGCCGGCAGGGCCGGCAGGGCCGGCAGGGCCGGCAGGGCCGGCAGGGCCGGCAGGGCCGGCAGGGCCACCGGGTCTCGACAAGCTCGACCACTGACTAGCAAGGACTGTTCATGACTACCCCCGCCGTCGCCATCGAGGTGAACGCCCGCAGCATCCGCCGCATCGCCCTCAGCCACAAACTGAGCCGGTGGGATGTGCGCTTCTCGCCCAACCTCTACATCTCCCCCTTCTTCCTCGTCTTCGGGGTCATGGGCCTCTTCCCGCTGCTCTACACGGCGTGGGTGTCGGTGCACGACTGGAACCTGATCGGCGGCCAGGGCGACTTCGTCGGCCTGGAGAACTTCGTCACCGTGCTGAGCCAGGGGTACTTCTGGAACTCCCTCCGCAACACGTTCAGCATCTTTCTGCTCTCGAGCATTCCCCAGGTGCTGGTCGCGCTCGGCATCGCCGCCGTGCTCGACTTCAACCTGCGCGGCAAGACCTTCTGGCGCATGGGCGTGCTCCTGCCCTACGTCGTGGCCCCGGTCGCGGTCGCGCTGATCTTCAACGACCTCTTCGGTGACAAGTTCGGCCTCATCAACAGCGGGATCATGAGCCTCGGGCTCGAGCCCATCCGCTGGCACGTCGACGTGATCCCCAGCCACATCGCCATCGCCACGATGGTGAACTTCCGCTGGACCGGCTACAACGCCCTCATCTTCCTGGCCGCCATGCAGGCCGTGCCGCGCGACTTCTACGAGGCCGCCATCATCGACGGCGCCAACCGCTGGCCCACCTTCTTGTCGATCACCCTGCCGCTGCTGCGCCCGATCATCATCTTCGTCATCCTGACCTCCACGATCGGCGGGCTGCAGATCTTCGACGAGGCGCGCATGTTCGACAATGTGGGCCAGGGCGGGGCCAGTCGCCAGTGGCAGACGCTCACCCTGTACATCTACGAACTCGGCTGGAACCAGCGCAACTTCGGTCGGGCATCCGCCGTGGCCTGGCTGCTCTTCCTGATCATCATCGTGATCGCCGTGGCCAACTTCCTCATCACCCGGCGCATCGCGGGCACCGCTGTCCGCAAGCCGCGCGCACGCGCGAAAGGCATGAAATGAGCAAGACCATCATCGGCGGCCACGACCGTCGCCCCTCGATCTGGGTCTACGGCATCCTGATCGCCGTTCTCCTCGGTTCCGCCTTCCCGATCTGGTGGTCGTTCCTGATCGGCAGCCAGGACGCCTCCGCCCTGAACCAGAACGGCATGATGTGGCTGCCCGGCGGCAACTTCATCGCCAACGCCCTGACCGTCATCGACAGCATCCCGTTCTGGACCGCCCTCGGCAACAGCATCATCGTGTCCTCCGTGGTGACGATCAGCGTCGTCATGTTCTCCACGCTGGCCGGCTACGCGTTCGCCAAGCTCAAGTTCCGCGGCCGGGAAGGGCTGCTCATCTTCGTGATCGCGACCATGGCCGTTCCCACGCAGCTGGGCATCGTGCCCCTGTTCATCGTGATGTCCCGGCTGGGCTGGACCGGCAGCCTCTGGGCCGTCATCGCGCCCGGGATGGTCACCGCGTTCGGCGTGTTCTGGATGACCCAGTACCTGCGTGACGCCCTGCCCGACGAACTGATCGAGGCCGTGCGGATGGACGGCGCCTCCATGATCCGCAGCTTCTGGCACATCGGCCTCCCGGCCGCACGCCCGGCCGCCGCCATGCTGGCCCTGTTCACGTTCATCGGCACCTGGACGAACTTCTTCTGGCCGTTCATCGTGCTGGGCCCGGGCAACCCGACGCTGCCCGTGGCGCTACAGCAGCTGCAGGCCGCCTTCTACGTGGACTACTCGCTCATGCTCGCCCGCGTCGTCTTGTCGATCATCCCGCTAATCCTGGTCTTCATCTTCCTGGGCAAACAGCTCGTCGCCGGCATCATGCAGGGGGCGGTCAAGGGATGACCATGCTCCAACAGCCACCGATCGTGACCGAGAATAAGGCTATGACCACAACGGATGCACGCTCCTTCCCGCCAGAGTTCCTCTTCGGAGCGGCGACGGCCGCGTACCAGATCGAGGGCGCCGCCCACGAAGACGGCCGCACGGACTCGATCTGGGACGCGTTCAGCCGTGTCCCCGGCGCCGTGCTCGGCGCGGAAAACGGCGATGTGGCCTGCGACCACTACCACCGCTACCGGGACGACGTCGCGATGATGAAGGACCTGGGACTGCAGACCTACCGGTTCTCCACCTCCTGGTCACGCGTGCAGCCCGACGGCGGCCCGGTCAACCCGAAGGGGATCGATTTCTACTCCCGCCTGGTCGACGAGCTGCTCGGCGCCGGGATCAAGCCGTGGCTGACCCTCTACCACTGGGACCTGCCGCAGGCGCTCGAGGAGAAGGGCGGCTGGGCCAACCGCGACACCGCCGCCCTGTTCCGGGACTACGCCCTCAACGTGCACGACGCCCTCGGCGACCGCGTGGGCGTGTGGACCACCCTCAACGAGCCGTGGTGCTCCTCCTTCCTCAGCTACACCGGAGGTGTGCACGCCCCGGGCCGGCAGAGTCCCCGCGACGGCCTCGCCGCGGCCCACCACCTCCTGCTGGGCCACGGCCTCACCATCGAAGCGCTCCGCGACCGCGACCCGAAGCTCGAGCTCGGCATCACGCTCAACCTCACCGTCGCCAAGCCGGCCGACCCCACCCGCGCCGGCGATGTCGACGCGGCGCGCCGGATCGACGGGCAGTTCAACCGGGTGTTCCTCGACCCGATCTTCCGCGGCTCCTACCCGGAGGACGTTCTCCAGGACGTCGCCCAGTTCGGCCTGACCGATTTCATCCAGGCCGGCGACCTGGCCCAGATCAGCCAGCCGATCGACACCCTCGGCGTGAACTATTACCACGGCGAGCTGGTCAGCGATCGCCCGGCCGAACATCCGTTGCTCGCCCAGGCCCCGACGAGCCGACCGACCCGGTCGGCGTTCCCCGCCGCCGACGGCGTCTTCAACCACCCGCAGGGACTGCCGCTGACCGCGATGGAGTGGGAAGTGCAGCCCGACGGCCTGCGCGAACTGCTCGTGCACGTGAACACCGAGTACGCCGCACCGGCCGGCACCAGCCTCTACGTGACCGAGAACGGCGCGGCCTTCGACGACGTCGTCGCCGCAGACGGCAGCGTGCCGGATCCCCGGCGCACGGAGTTCCTGAAGGCTCACCTCGGCGCCGTGCTCGACGCCATCGATGAGGGGGTCGGTGTCAAGGGCTACTTCTACTGGTCGCTGATGGACAACTACGAGTGGGCCTGGGGCTACGATAAGCGCTTCGGAATCGTTCGGGTCGACTACGAGACGCAGAAACGCACCGTGAAGGACAGTGGACTCGCCTACGCGGAGATCATCCGCGACCGCGCGCTCTCCTGAGGCGGGGCCGGCGAGGGGTGCGCGAATAGACTGACGCCATGACAACCAGTGTGCGCCAGACGCGTCCCCCGCAGCCCACCCTGGAAATGGTCGCGGAGGTGGCCGGGGTCTCCCGCGCCACGGTGAGCCGGGTCGTGAACGGGTCGACCAGGGTGGGCCCGGAGATCGTCGCCGCGGTCACGACGGCGGTCGAGGAACTCAACTACGTTCCGAACCGGGCGGCCCGCTCCCTCGCCAGCCGCCAGACCCAGGCGCTGGCCCTGGTCGTGCCCGAGGACATGACGCGGTTCTTCGGGGACCCGTACTTCGCGGCGGTCGTGCAGGGCATCACCCGCCGGCTCGACCAGAGTGACTTCACGCTCAACCTGCTGGTCGCGTCGAGCGACCCGCAGCACAAGACCCTGCGGTATCTGCGCTCGGGCAACGTCGACGGCGCCCTGATCATCTCGCACCACACGGGCGACGATTTCGTGGCCGAACTGGAGACCACGATGCCGGTCGTGTTCGGTGGCCGGCCGGCGAACGCGGACAACCTGGAGGCGTACTTCGTCGACGTCGACAACGCGGCCGGCGCGGACCTCGGCACCCAGCGCCTGGTCGACCTCGGCCGCCGCCGGATCGGCACGGTCACCGGGTCGGCCGACATGCCGGCCGGCATCGACCGGCTCACCGGTTTCCTGCGTGCTCTCGAGCGGGCCGGGATCCCGACGGATGCGGTCGAGCACGGCGACTTCACGGTCCAGGGCGGCGCGGCGGCCACCCGTCGCCTCCTGGAACGGTGCCCCGACATCGACGGGCTCTTCGTGGCGAGCGACCTGATGGGCACCGGCGCCCTGGACGTGCTGCGGGAGCACGGCCGATCGGTGCCCGGCGACGTGGCCGTGGTCGGCTTCGACGACAGCCCGGCGGCGACGCGCGGCTCCGTCCCGCTCACCACGGTGAGCCAGCCGTCTGAAGAGATGGGTTTCGCGATGGCGGACGTCCTGCTGCGCCGCCTCGCCGACGACGACGACGACGACGACGACGACGACGAGAGCGTGCCGCACCGCACCATCATGCCGACCCGACTGGTGCTGCGCGAGTCCGCCTGATCCACTCAGGTCCGCCCACTGTGCCCGTTCCGGTCGAGAGTGCCCGCTCGAGCGGGCACTCTCGACCGGAACGGGCACTTTCGCGGGCACGGGCGGCGCGGGGCGCGGGGCGTCAGGCGAGGGTGCGTCAGGCGAGCTGGGGCATGACCTCGCGGGCGATGAAGTCCAGGTGCTCGAGGTCGGACAGGTCCATGATCTGCAGGTAGACGCACTCGACGCCGTCCTCGGCGAGCAACCCGAGCCGGTCGACGACCTCGGAGGCGGTGCCGGCCACGCCGTGCTCCCGGAGCTCGGCCGGTTCACGGCCCACGGCCGCGGCCCGGCGCGCGAACTCGGCCTCGTCCCGGCCGGCGACGGCGATCAGGGCGGCCGAGTAGACCAGCTCCCGGGGGTCGCGGCCGATGGCCGCGCATGCCGCGCGCACCCCGGCGAACTTGCCGGGGACATCCGTGAACTCGGGGAACGGCAGGTTGAACTCGGTGGCGAAACGGGCCGCCATCGCGGGGGTGCGCTTCGCGCCGCCGCCGCCGACGATCACGGGGATGCGCTCCTGAACGGGCTTGGGCAGGGCGGGCGAGTCGACGAGGGTGTAGTGCTCGCCGGTGAAGCTGTAGCTGCCGCCGACGGGGGTCGACCAGAGCCCGGTGACGATCTCCAGCTGTTCCTCCAGCATGCCGAACCGTCTGGCCGGGAAGGGGATGCCGTAGGCGAGGTGCTCCTGCTCGAACCAGCCGGTGCCGAGCCCCAGTTCGACCCGGCCGCCGGACATCTGGTCGACCTGCGCCACCTGGATGGCGAGGATCCCCGGCGGCCGGTAGGTCACCGAGGAGACCAGGGTGCCCAGGCGGATGCGCTGCGTCTCGCGGGCGAGTCCGGCCAGGGTGGTCCAGGCATCCGTCGGGCCGGGCAGAACGGGGGCCGTGTCGCCCATCGCCAGATAGTGGTCGGAGCGGAAGAACGCGTCGAAGCCGAGGCTCTCCGCGGCCTGCGCGATGGCGAGGATGTCGTCGTAGGAGGCGCCCTGCTGCGGTTCGGTGAAAATGCGGAGTCTCATGCTCCCAGTCTTGTCTCGGCCCCGTCAGCCGCGAAATCCCCGTCAGGCAGGAACTCCACCTCCGGCAGCAGGGCGAACCGGGTGCGCATGACCTGGATCGACTCGGGGTTCTGGTCGACGAGCACGAACCGGCGGCCGAGCGCCGCGGCGACCGCGCCGGTCGTGCCGCTGCCGGCGAAGAAGTCGAGCACCCAGTCCCCCTCGCGGCTGGAAGCCTGGATCATGCGCCGCAGGATGCCGACGGGCTTCTGGGTGGGATACCCGGTCTTCTCCTTGCCGGTGGGCGACACGATCGTGTGCCACCAGACATCCGTCGGCAGCTTGCCCTTCGCGACCTTCTCCGGGGTGACCAGCCCGGGCGCCATGTACGGCTCACGGTCGACCGTGGTGGAGTCGAAGTAGTATCGCGCCGGATTCTTCACGTAGACCAGGATCGTGTCGTGCTTGGTCGGCCAGCGGTTCTTGGACTTGGCGCCGTAGTCGTACGCCCAGATCAGCTCGTTCAGGAAGCAGTCCCGCCCGAAGAGCGCGTCGAGCAGCACCTTCGCGTAGTGCGCCTCCCGGTAGTCCAGGTGCAGGTAGAGCGTGCCGTCGTCGGCAAGCAGGCGCCAGGCCTCGATCAGGCGCGGCTCGAGGAAGGCCCAGTAGTCCTCGAACTGGTCGTCGTAACCGAGCAGGTCACCCTTGATGCGCTCGTAGAGCTGCCCCTTGAACCCGGTGATGGTGCCCGCCGCGCGCGCGCCGAGGGCCACGGACGTCGCCGCGACGCTCGACCGCACCGAGGTCGTGCTCTGCCGGTTCTGTTTGCGCCCCGTGTTGAAGGGCGGGTCCAGGTAGATGAGCGTGAAGGCCTCGTCGGGCAGTCGCGGCAGAACGTCGAGGTTGTTCGCGTGGACGACACGGCTGGCGGAGGACGGGGACCACGCGGTTGGCATTCATTCATTCTGTCAGGCGGCTTAGGCTTGGGACATGACTTCAGACGCAACGGCCACCGAATCGACCCGGGTTGAGTTCCGCCACGAGCCGGCCCAGTCCCGGTACTCGCTCCGCATCAACGAGGAGACCGTCGGATTCGCCGACTACACCGTGACGGGCCCCGACGTGCTGTTCACCCACGTCGAGGTGGACCCGGCCCGGCGCGGCGAGAATCTGGCGAGCCGCCTGGTCGAACAGGCGCTCGACGACGTGCGCACGCGCACCGAGCTCACCGTCGTGCCGGTCTGCCCCTACGTCGTGCGCTGGATCGACAAGCACGCCGAATACCAGGACCTGCTCACGCGGGGCCGGTAGCCGGCTCGGCTCCGGCTTCCGCGGCTCCGGCCTAGGGAACGCGCCCGATCCATTCCTCGGTGCCGAACTTCGTCTCCACGAGTTCCCTCGCCCGGGCGTATTCCGCCTCGGTGATGTCCCCGGACACCGCGCCGTAGAGTCCGGTGAAGGTCTCCTTCATGCGATCGATGATCTCGTCCCGGGTGAGGCCGGTCTGGCTGCGCAGCGGGTCGACCCGCTTGGCGGCGCTCGTGATGCCCTTGTCGCTGAGCTTCTCGCGGCCGATCCGCAGCACCTGCACCATCTTCTCGCCGTCCATGTCGTAGCTCATGGTGACGTGGTGCAGCACGGCGCCGCTGCCGAGGCGTTTCTGCGCCGCCCCGCCGATCTTGCCCTTCGGGCTCGTGATGTCGTTGAGCGGCTGGTAGTACGCGTCGATGCCGAGCGACTGGAGCGCCGTGAGCACCCACTCGTCGAGGAAGGCGTAGGAGTCGGCGAAGGTCATGCCCTGGACCAGGTCGGTGGGCGCGTAGATCGAGTAGGTGATCACCGATCCGGCCTCCATGAACATGGCGCCGCCGCCGCTGATCCGGCGCACGACGGTGAAACCGTGCTTGGTGGCCTGGACCGGGTCGACCTCGTTCTTCAGCGACTGGAAGCTGCCGATCACCACGGCGGGCTCGGTCCATTCCCAGATCCGGAGGGTGGGGCTGCGCCGGCCCTCGCCGACCTCGATCGCGAGCACCTCGTCGAGGGCCATCTGCATCACCGGCGGGACGGCCTTGGAGTGGATCAGCTGCCACTCGTAGTCCCGCCAGCCGCTGGCCTGGGCCAGGGAGCGGCGGATCGCCACCGCCACCGACTCCGGCGAGAAGCCGAGCAGGGTGGCCTGCGCCGGGAGGGCGGCGCGCACGGCGGCGGCGATGCTGACCGCGTCGCTGTCGGCGGCGAGGCCGTTCACCGCCGCGTTGATGTCGCCGAGCGCACTGTCGGGCTCGAGGAAGAAATCACCGGCCAGCCGGAAGTTGACGATCGTGTTCTCGACGACGTCGAGATCGACGACGACGAGCTTGCCGCCTGGGACCTTGTATTCACCGTGCATGAGCCCAGCCTAATCAATCCTCCTAATCAATCCGCCTAATCAACGCCGCCCGCGCCCCGGGGCAGGGGCAGCCGTTCGTTCAACCAGCCGACCAGGTCGGCGACGACCTCGTCCCGGTTCGTCTCGTTGAAGATCTCGTGCCGGGCGCCGGGGTAGACGATGAGACGGATGTCCCGCAGCCCCGACCGCCCGGAGTAGGCCTTCACGAGCATGCGAGCGCTGCGTTCGCCGCCGACGGTGTCGTCGCCGCCGACCAGGATGAGCATCGGCAGGTCTTCCGGCAGCTGCCTCGCCGGGCGGCCGAACAGCCGGGCCGCGTCGCGCAGCCCGAACAGCTTCGCCAGCGGGGTGTTGGTGGTGAGCGGGTCGGCAAGGAAGGCCTCGGCGACCAGCGGGTCGCGGCTGAGCCACTCGACCCCGGTGGTGCCCAGTTTCTTGTGCCGGCGGTTCAGGTCGCCGCCGTCCAGGTAGCCCGGCATCCGGTAGGCGGTGCCGCTGAGCACGACGGCGTCGTAGTCGGCGGCGTGCTCGTTCACGATCATCTGCGCCATGAACGACCCCCAGCTGTGCCCGAGCAGCACGAGGGGCAGCTCGGGGTGGGCGGCGCGGATGATCCCACTGAACTGGTGCACGCCGGCGACGGTCGCCCGAAGCCCGCCCGGGCCCAGGCGGCCGAGCCGGGACAGGTCGCCGCCGTGCTGGTGCACCCCCGTCTGGCCATGGCCGCGGTGGTCGTCGGCGTAGACGGTGTACCCGGCCGCGTTCAACCGGGCGGCGAGCTCCGTGTAGCGCTGGGCGTGCTCACCGACCCCGTGGGCGAGCTGCACGACGGCCCGGGGCCGGTCGACGGCCCAGACGAAGTAGGTGATCGAGACGCCGAAGTCATCCGTGTAGGTAGGCACGGGGTCAGTCTGACAGGAGTCTCCCTGCGCATCTGCTGATTCCTGATCATCTTCCGCCGGCCCTGAACTAAGCTGGGAATACTTAGCAAGGCTAAGTGGTTAGAGTGGGTAGCTATGGAATCTTTGCCGACATCAACCGCGACCGCGCTGGTTGCGCCCGCGACGCCCGCGACGCCCGCGCCCGCTGCGCCCGCGCCCGCTGCGCCCGCGCCCG
>NZ_SOGM01000065.1:0-17175 GCF_004403545.1 Cryobacterium sp. TmT2-59
TTCTCCGTCAGGCGGGCGTAACTCATGGCCTTGCGCCGGGACGCGTTCGCGCGCACTTTGGTGCCGTCCAACGCGACCTGCCCTAATGACACCATTCCGGCGGCGCGGCCAGCCAACGGAACGCGACCACATCCACGCAGACACGTTCCAACTCCCGTGACGACCGAACACCCACGCAATACCGTAAAGCAGGACACGGACCATCAGCCGAGGGTCGTAAGGCGGCTGGCCCTTCGTCTTCGCGTAGGACGCGTAGAACTTCTTCAGATCCAGCTGGGTTTCGACGATGTCCGCGATGAAACGGGAGAGGTGATTCTGCGGCAGCCACTCATCCAACGACGGCGGTACCAACATCACCGCCGCCGGCTCGAACGCCCGGAATCGCTTGTTCACGCCCGCGCCAGCTTCGACCCCGTCATCCANACGGCCAAAGACGGGAAATCCGGCGGCGTTTTAAACTTTGCCGTTACTGACCCACGCTCCTAGACAGCATAGGCGCGGTTGGATGCCGCGCACGGCTTCATGCGGCAGACTGTGCCACAAGGAATGGAGAGGTCGATGGCAAGCATCCACGACGTGGCGCGTGTGGCCGGCGTCTCCATCAGCACCGTCTCCTACGCCCTCTCCGGCAAGAGGTCGATCGCGGAGTCGACCCGGCTGCGCATCACCAACGCCGTCGAACAGCTGGGCTACCGGCCCAACGCGGGGGCACGGATGCTCGCCGGCACGCGCACCAACATCTTCGCCCTGACCGCACCGTTCCACGCGGAGACCTCCGCGCCCGCACACATGGCGTTCGTGCTCGCCGTCGCCGACTCCTGCACGCGCGCGGTGCAGCTCGCGATCGAGCAGGTCGCCGGCCGGATCGAACCGCGGGTCGAACTCGTTCCGCCGCGCTACTACGAGCGGGGCTCCATCGCGACCCCGGCGGCCTCCCGGGGTTAGGCGGACGGCTGGTGGACATTCACACTCTGGTCAATCTCGGCCTCGTGCTGCTCTTCGTTCTCACCGGCGGCCTGTTCGCCGCCACGGAGATGGCGCTGGTGTCCCTGCGGGAAAGCCAGTTGCACCGGCTCAGGCAGCAGGGCAGTCGGGGTGCGAAGGTCGCGGCGCTGGCCCGCGACCCCAACAAGTTCCTGGCGGGGGTTCAAATCGGCGTCACCGTCGCTGGTTTCTTCTCCGCGGCCTATGGGGCCACCACGCTCGCCCCGGATGTCACACCCCTGCTGGTGGCGCTTGGCCTGCCGAAGGGGGCTGCGGACACCCTGGCCCTGGTCGGGATGACGCTCGTGATCGCGTATCTCTCCCTTGTTCTCGGTGAACTCGTGCCCAAGCGATTCGCCCTCCAGAAGGCGGCCGGTTTCTCGCTCGTGCTGGCGCCGCCGCTCCTGATTTTCGCTGCGTTCATGCGACCCGTGATCTGGTTCCTGTCCGTGTCGACGAACGCCGTCGTGAGAATTCTCGGTGGAGACCCGCACGCCAGGACGGAGCAGATGTCCGACGAAGAACTCCGCGACCTGCTCCATGCCCACCAGGGGCTCGAGGTCGAGGAGCGCCGAATCCTGACTGAAGTCCTCAACGCGACGGATCGGACCGTCGCGGAGGTCATGCGTCACCGCGCCGATGTCGCATTCCTGAGCGGCACCCAGTCGATCGCCGAGGCGATCACCCAGGTTCGCGCGATGCCGTACACGCGGTACCCCGTCATCGGCCGATCCGTTGACGACGTGACGGGTTTCGTGCACGTGCGCGACCTTCTCGACCCGGAGTCGCACCCGGCAGCCACCACGGTGGCCGACATCACCCGCTCGATCGTGTTCCTGCCGGGCACGAACCGCATCCTGCCCGCCATGACGCACCTGCGGCGCGCCGGGGTCCACATTGCCGTCGTGATCGACGAGTACGGAGGCACCGACGGCATAGTGACGCTTGAGGACCTCGTCGAAGAACTGGTCGGCGAGATGCGGGATGAGCGTGACGAGCCCGTGGCCGCGGCCCTGGACCACTTCGTCGGCCCGGGGGCGGCGCGGATCGTGGACGGCAGCGTGAACATCGAGGATTTCGCCGAGTTCACCGGGATCGAACTCGAAGACGGCCCGTATGAGACCGCGGCCGGCTTCATCGTCGACCGGCTCGGCCGCCTGCCCGTCGTCGGCGACACGGTGCCGGTCGGGGAGTATCGACTCAGGGTCGCCGCCGTCGAGGGGCGCCGGATCACCATGATCGAGGTGGTCTCGGCCTGAGGTGCGGGACGCCCGCGGGCGGCTCGCCCTGGCCGGGCGCCGATCGCAGCCGCTGATGATCACCGAGAACGGCGCGGCCTTCGTCGACGAGGTCGTGCAGACCCTGCGCGGCTACCAGGTCTGGTCTCTGCTGGACAACTTCGAATGGAGCTACGGCTTCTCGAAGCGGTTCGGCATCGTGCACGTGGACTACGACAGCCAGGTGCGCACGCCCAAGGACAGCGCCCTCTGGTACGCCCAGTTGGCCGGTTCCGGGATCGTGCCCCGGTAACCTTGACCTAACCTGACTGGCCAGGCGCGAGGCTAAGGGACACTCTGATGCAGGGAACCAACCACGACGACGTGCGTCGGCGCAACCTGTCGGTCATCCTGCGCCTGGTGCACCGCGACGGGCCGACCTCGCGTGCGGTGCTGACCCGCCGGACCGGCCTGAACCGGTCGACCATCGCGGCTCTCGTCGCCGAACTCGAGTCGCTCGGGCTCGTCGGGGAGCGCGACCCTGACTCCACCAACCAGGTGGGCCGGCCCAGCCCGGTCGTGTTCTGCGCCGAGCAGGTGGTCGCCCTCGCCGTGAACCCCGAGATCGACGCCGTCACCATCGGGATCGTCGGGCTCGACGGCGGCGTGCACCGCCGCATCCGTTACCCCACCGAACGGTCGCCGAGCGCGAGCGAGGCCGTGAACATCGCCGCCGCCGTGATCGAGGGGATGCGCGGCGAACTGGAGACCCGGTTCCGGGTGGTCGGCATCGGCGTCGCCGTTCCGGGGCTCGTGCGCGCCTATGACGGCCTGGTGCGGCACGCCCCGCACCTCGGCTGGGCGGACGAGCCGTTCAAGGAGATGCTCGAGCAGGCCACGGGCTACCCCGTATCCGCCGCCAACGACGCCATCCTCGGGGCGATGGCGGAGCAGCACTTCGGCGCGGGGAAGGGCATCACCGACCTCATCTACCTCAACGGCGGCGCCAGCGGCATCGGCGGCGGCATGATCATCGGCGGCAGCCCGGTGGGCGGCATCGCCGGTTATGCGGGGGAGTTCGGCCACATCCGGGTCAGCGGCAGCGCCCGCACGGATTCGGCCGGGATCGCCGGAACACTCGAAGCCGAGGTCACCCGGGAGGACCTGCTGGACGTGCTCGGGCTGGCCGGCGCGGATGCCGACGAGCTGGAGCAGGCCCTGCTCGCCTCCGACGCGCCGCTCGTGCGGGCCGAGGTGGAGCGCCAGCTGGACTTCCTCGCGGTGGCCCTGGCCGGGGCGATCAACATCCTCAACCCGCAGCTGGTCGTGCTCGGCGGATTCCTCGCGGCCCTGTTCTCGGTCGACCCGGAGCGCCTGCGGCTGGCCGTGGCATCGATGACCCTGGGCTCCTCCTTCGGCAGTGTGCGGATCAGCGCGGCCGAACTCGGCTCGAACCTGCTGATGATCGGCGCCGCCGAGCTCGCATTCGAGGGATTGCTCGATGATCCGAGCGGGCTGTCCTCCGCGGCCTGAACCGGAAGTGTCCGCTGGACCGGGCGGCTGACTCAGGAGATTCAACGGATGTCCCGCGCATCGCCCCGGAATCCCGCGGTACCCGGCCGGCGACATCCGTCTTCTCCTGAGCTGGCCACCGGGGAAAGCGGCCCCGCCGCGCCTGCGCCCGCCGCGCCTGCGCCCGCCGCGCCTGCGCCCGCCGCGGCTGCGCCCGCCGCGGTACCCCCGCCGAGCCCGTGGTACCCCGCCGAGCCCGCGCCCAGTGCACGATCGGGCGGATTCGTGCAAGTTGCGCCCGGGATCCCCGCAGGGGGGAATAGGTGCGGGCGTGGTTGTCTTGTCTCTGAGAGCGGTTCCGTGTTCCGCTGCTGGTACTGACGCCCGTGATGCGGTGCCTCGACCGAACGTCAACCAGCACGCCTCAGCTCCATCGGGGCTGCCCCATCGAGACCGAGAACAACACTTCGTGACTACCGCCGCCATCACCGTCATCACCGCCGCCGACCTGAGGTCGGCCGCGAAGCATCCCGGCGACGCCCTCTCCCGCGGCCAGCGCCTCGTCTACATCATCGTGCTCGGCGCGCTCACCGCGCTCGGCCCGTTCACCATCGACCTGTACCTGCCGGCCTTCCCGACCCTGGAGGGCGAGTTCGGCGTCTCGGCGGCGGCCATCCAGCTGACCCTGACCGGCACCATGATCGGTTTCGGCTTCGGCCAGCTCGTCGTCGGCCCGTGGAGCGACAAGGTCGGGCGCCGGCTGCCGCTGATGCTGGCAACCGGCTTCCACATCCTCGCGAGCGTGGGCGCCGCCCTCTCGCAGGACATCGTCTGGCTCGCGGTCTTCCGTCTGCTGCAGGGCTTCGGCGCAGCCGCGGGTGCCGTCGTCGCGCTGGCCATGGTGCGCGACCTGTTCGGCGGCAAGCCGCTGGTGAAAATGCTCTCCCGTCTGGCCCTGATCAGCGGCCTGGCCCCGGTTCTCGCCCCCGTCATCGGCTCGCAGCTGCTGCTCGTGATGAGCTGGCGCGGCATCTTCTGGGTGCTCGCCGCCTACGGCACCGTCGTGATCCTGGCCGTCGCGTTCTGGATCGTCGAGACGCTCCCGGATGCCGAGCGCCACGTCAAGGGGCACAGCTCGCTCGCGCAGCGCTACCGTGCGGTGCTCAGCGACCGGATCTTCGTGGGCGTCGCGATCATCGGGGCAATGACCTTCACCGGCCTGTTCTCGTACCTGTCGGCGTCGTCGTTCCTGTTCCAGCAGGTCTACGCGTTCAGCCCGCAACAGTACGGCCTGCTCTTCGCCGTCAACTCGCTCGGCATCGTGACGGGGGTGCAGCTCAGCTCGCGCCTGATGCACCGCTTCAACATCGGTCCGCAGTGGATCATCTCGGTGTCCACGGTGGTGCTCGCGATCACGGCCACCGCGATCGTGCTGCTCGACCTCGCCGGCGCGGGACTCTGGGGCACCCTGGTGCCGCTTTGGTTCTTCATCGCCGCCTGCGGTTTCACCTTTCCCAGCGTGCAGGTGATCGCGCTCAACGCGCACGCGCACGAGGCCGGCACCGCCGCCTCCCTGCTCGGAGCAGCGAACTTCGGCATCGCCGGCCTGATCTCCCCGATCGTCGGCGTGCTCGGCGTCGGCACCGCCGTGCCGATGGGCGCCGTGATGGGCGTCACGGCCCTCGTGTCGATCCTCTCCCTCTGGTTCGTCGTGCGTCCCCGCACGGTGCCCGCGCTGGGGCACTAGGCCAGGCTCCGCGGCGGCCGAAGGCGCCTCCGCTGTGTGCCTCCCGTGCCACCGGTGTCTCCCGTGCCACCCGTGTCTCCCGTGCCACCGGCATCTCCCGTGCCACCGGCATCTCCCGTGCCACCGGGTGCCGCCGGCGCCTCCGCTGTGGCCAACTCAGGAGAAACGCGGCCGGCGGCATGGTGCGGGCGACGGATGCCGCGTGATTGCGGCATCCGTCGGCCGCGGGCTGGCAGATCTCCTGAGTTAGCCACATTCGGTCCGGGCAATCGGGTCGGCGGGGTCCGAACTCCGGGCGCGCACGACGGTCGCCGCACCGATCGCCCCGCACCGATCTCGCCGCACCGATCGCCCCGCACCGATCGCCGCACCGATCGCCCCGCACCGATCTCGCCGCGCCGATCGCCCCGCACCGATCTAGCATGGACACATGATGAGCGAGCGACCCCCCGAAACCGCGGCCACGCCCGCCACCCGCCGCATCGCGCGCCGCTGGCCACTGATCAGCGGGGTCGTCGCGTTGCTGCTCGCCGTGAGCCTGGGCGCGCTGATCGTGGTGCGCGACAACGGCCGTCCGCTCAGGATCGACACCGAGTGGATGGACGAGATCATCGAGCACCGGGCGCCAGTCTGGGAGTACCTCTCGCTCGCGATGAACTTCCTCGGGGCGGGCATCGCCGGCGTGATCGTGATCCCGCTGCTGATTCTGGCGTTCCTGCTGGTGCGGAGACGCCCCTGGGCGGCCGGATATTTCATGGCCGCCACGATCGCGAGTTCAGGCCTGGTGCAGGTGCTCAAGACCCTGTTCGGCCGGTCCCGACCACAAGACATGCTGGTCACGTCTGATTTCGGGTCGTTTCCGTCCGGTCACGTAGCCAACGCGGCGACCATGGCGGTGTGCCTGGGCATCCTCTTCCCCCGAGTCTGGGTCTGGCTGGCCGGTGCGCTGTACACGCTGGTGATGATGGTCAGCCGCACCTACCTGGGCGCACACTGGCTGACGGACACGATCGGCGCGCTGCTGCTCGGCACGGCCGTCGCCGTGCTGCTGTGGGCCCCGGTCGCCGCGAAACTCGAGGGCGAGCGCGAACTGGCGGCGCAGCATCCGTCGCCGCCCTTGCGAATTCGACGGAAAAACAGCGCTTAGAACTCGGATTCGGGCCCAAATCGCCCGATTCGGGCAGGATCTCCGTCGAATTGGTTAGGGGCGGAAAGAGGGGCAGACAGCGACGGATGCCCCGGGTGCCGTCCGAGCAGGAGAATCCTCCTTGTCGGGGCGGGCGGCGTCGGCGACGCGTTCGCGGCGCGAGTCCCGGCATCCGCGGGAGCGGTCCACCGCCAGAGTGCCCGTTCCGGTCGAGAGTGACCGGCGCACCGGGCACTCTCGACCGGAACGGGCACAGTGGCGCGGGCAGTTGCGCGGCGTGGTGAGGGGGCAGCGGCGCACAGGAAGTGCTGACCAGTAGCCTGTACCCGGGGGTGTTAGGCCTCTGTCGGCCTGCGCCGGCTCAGTACTGCCGATGAAAGAGACCCCACCATGACGCCCGTCGCCGCACTCTCCTCCTACTTCCGCAAGTACGCGGACTTCACCGGGCGGGCCTCGCGCAGCGAGTACTGGTGGGTGGGCCTCTGGATGGTCGTGTTCTACCTGCCGATGCTGCTGGTGCTGGCCTTCAACATGCCGCCCACCGAATACGACGCGGCCGGACCACTCCTCGTGCCGGTCGGCTTTCTCATCATGATCGTGTACCTGGCCACCATCGTTCCGAACGTCTCGCTGCTCGCGCGTCGCCTGCATGACGCGAACTTTGCCGGCTGGTTCGCCTTCCTCTGCCTGATCCCGTCCCTCGGCGGCCTCGCCATCCTCGTCTTCAGCGTGCTGCCGAGCAACCCGCTCGGAGCCCGGTTCGACAAGGGTGCCGCGCCGCTGATGGCCGAGCCCACCTGGTCGAGCGCGCAGCGCCTGGGCTGACGGGTCCACCGCGAGAGTGCCCGTTCCGGTCGAGAGTGACCGGCGCACCGGGCACTCTCGACCGGAACGGGCTCCTCGGGCGGGACCTGCCTCCGGGGATTGCCGCCCGCGCCGCGCCGGATGCGAGATGATGCTCTGACTGAACGCGCAACATCCGTCGGAACGAAAGCGGTGCGGGAATGATCAATGGTGATGTCTCCTTCTGGTGGAACCAGGTCGGTCGGCCGGCCCCGCGCGACCCGCTGCCCGGGCCCATCGTGGCCGACGTGTGCATCGTGGGTGCCGGGTACACCGGGCTGTGGACGGCGTATTACCTGAAGAAGGCCGCCCCGGCGCTGCGGATCGTGATCGTGGAGCAGCGCTTCGCCGGCTACGGCGCCTCGGGCCGGAACGGCGGCTGGCTGACCAACGCGGTCACCGGCGGGCGCGAGCAGTACGTCGCGTCGCACGGCCGGGACGCGGCGGCCCGGTTCCAGACCGGCATGAACGAGACCGTCGACGAGGTGATCCGGGTCGCCGCGGCCGAGGGCATCGACGCCGACATCGTCAAGGGCGGCGAGTTCACGGTCGCCTACGACCAGCCCCAGCAGCGGCGGCTCGAGGCGTCCGCCCGGGCCGAGCAGCAGTGGGCCATGACGGATGTCCAACTCCTCTCCCCGGCGGCGGCGCGCGCCCGCATCGACGTGGCCGGCGCCACCGGGGCGATGTGGCACCCGCACTGTGCGCGCATCCACCCGGCCAAACTCGCGGCCGGGCTCGCCCGGGTGGTCGAGGCGCTGGGCGTGGAACTCTACGAGAACACCCGGGTCAGCGAGATCACGCCGCACCGGGCGACGACCGACCGGGGCGCGGTGGAGGCGGAGTTCGTCGTGCGCGCGACGGAGGGGTTCACGGCGGGGCTGAAGGGGCTGCACCGGGCGTGGCTGCCGATGAACTCGTCGCTGATCGCGACCGCGCCGCTCAGCCCGTCCGTCTGGGACAGCATCGGCTGGGCCGGCCGGGAGACCCTGGGCGACATGGCGCACGCGTACATGTACGCGCAACGCACGGCCGACGACCGGATCGCGATCGGCGGCCGGGGCCTGCCGTACCGCTTCGGGTCGCAGACGGACTCGGACGGCCAGACCCCGGCGAGCACGGTGGCGGCGCTGCGGGACATCCTGACCCGGTTCTTCCCGGCGACGGCGGGCGTCGCGATCGATCACGCCTGGTCGGGGGTGCTCGGCGTGCCGCGCGACTGGGCGGCGACCGTGGGTCTCGACCCGGCGACCGGGCTGGCCTGGGCCGGCGGCTACGTGGGCACCGGCGTGGCCACGACGAACCTGGCCGGGCGCACCCTGACCGACCTGATCCTCGGCAACGAGACCGGGCTGACCCGGCTGCCCTGGGTGAACCACCGGGTGCGCAACTGGGAGCCTGAGCCGTTGCGCTGGCTCGCCGTGCACGCGCTCTACCGGGCGTACTCGTTCGCCGACCACGCGGAGCGCACCCGGCGGCAGACCACCTCGCCGGTCGCGAGTATCGCCGACGTGGTCTCGGGCCGCGGGCACTAGCCGTACTGCGCCCCTGCCTCTGAACCAATTCGACGGAGATTTTGCCCGAAACGGCCGTTCTGGGGCCCGATAACGTGTTTTAACGCAAAATCTCCGTCGAATTCGCACGAAGGCCCCCGGTCGCACGGCGGTGCGGCCCGGTCGCGGGGAGGGTGCTCGCGGGGCGACGGATGCTGCCGCAACGGCCGGCCGCCGGGTCGCGCCGGACCCGGGCATCCGTCAGCCGCGCCCCTGAACCAATTCGACGGAGATTTTGCCCGAAACGGCCGTTCTGGGGCCCGATAACGTGTTTTAACGCAAAATCTCCGTCGAATTCGCAGGAGGGCGAGGTTCCGGGGGCCGGGCCCGGTGTGGTCTACTCGACGCATGAGCGTTGAACCGGAGGTTGTGCACGAAGCGGTTCGGCTGGCGGATGCGGCCGCGGGCGCCGCCGGGGTGAGCGTGCGGAGCGCCGAACCCGGCGACCTGGCCGCCGTGATCGGACTGTTCGAACGCACCTGGGGAGTCGGCCGCAGCCCCGACCGGTCGATGCTCCTGGCGCTCGACTTCGCCGGCAACACCGTGCTGATCGCCACCGCGGCCGGCAAACCGGTCGGCGCGACCCTCGGCTTCCTCGGCTGGACCGACGGCATCCACCTGCACTCGCACATGTCCGCCGTGGTGCCGTGGCAGCGCAGCAGCGGCGTCGGCTACGCCCTCAAACTTTTCCAGCGCTCGCTCTGCCTGCAGCACGGCATCACCGACATGCGCTGGACGTTCGACCCCCTCATCCGCCGCAACGCCCACTTCAACCTGATCAAACTCGGCGCGGAGGTGGTGCGCTTCCTGCCCGACTTCTACGGCCGCCTTGACGACGTCATCACCGGCAGCGACCGTAGTGACCGCTTCGAAATGCGCTGGCGCATGGACTCCCCGCGGGCACTCCGGGCGCTCGCCGGAACCCCGCAACCGCAGTGGGCGGTGAGCGAGCGGCTGCCGCTCGACGTCGATTTCGAGCGGTTGCGCGCCGACGACCCGGCCGCGGCCGCCCGGCTGCGCGATCAGTCCCGGCGGCTCTTCGACGCGGCGCTCTCGCGCGGACTCCGGCCCGAGCTGAACGCGAACAACGACTACCTCTTCACGACGGATGCCGCCGACCGCCTTCCCGACGCCTGAACCGGCTTCCGAGGCCCCAGCAGGCGCTGAACCCGTCGGACGCGCGCCGCATCAGGGGGACTAGTATTTCGCCATGACAGCGATGAACCCGCCCGGCGGCGTTTCCGCCGCCCGCGAAGCGGCCCAGGCGGCGCTCGCCGCGGCGCGCCAGGCCCAGGCCGATGCGGAGGCCGCCCTGCAGCGGGTGCAGGATGCCGAGGCCGCTGCCGTTCCCGCTCCGTCCGCCCCCGATTCGCCGGCCGAGGCCCCCGCCGCGCCGCCGCCTGCCGTGCCGACCAAGCCCCCCGATTCGCCGGCCGAGGCCCCCGCCGCGCCGCTTCCGGCCACTGCCGGCCCGCTCACCGCCGCGCAGGTCGAGACCATCCGCGCCGGCTACGCCTTCGCCGGGCCGGCACTGGAAATGGGGGCCCTCGTCAACGGCGACGCGCGCCCCGACGTGCCCATTCGCATCCCGTTGGCCATGACCAATAGGCACGGCCTCGTCGCCGGCGCCACCGGCACCGGAAAGACCAAGACCCTCCAGGTGCTGGCGGAGCAGCTCTCCGCCCACGGGGTCGCCGTGTTCGCCGCCGACATCAAGGGCGACCTGTCCGGCATCGCCACGGCGGGCACCCCGAACGAGAGGCTGCTCGCGCGAACGAAGGACATCGGCCAGGACTGGTCCGGCGAGGCGTCGCCCACCGAGTACTTCTCGCTCGGCGGGGTCGGCCGGGGCATCCCGGCGCGCGCCACGGTGGCGGGCTTCGGCCCGCTGCTGCTGAGCAAGGTGCTCGGTCTGAACGACACCCAGGAGTCCAGCCTAGGGCTCGTCTTCCATTACGCCGACCGGGCCGGCCTGCCCCTGCTCGACCTGACCGACCTGCGGGCGGTGCTCGGCTTCCTGATCAGCGATGCCGGCAAGGGCGAACTGACCGGCCTCGGCGGGTTGTCCCCGGCCACCGTGGGCGTCATCCTGCGCGAACTGATCACCTTTGCCGACCAGGGTGCCGACGTGTTCTTCGGCGAACCCGAGATCGACACCCGCGAGTTCCTCCGCACGACGGCGGACGGGCGGGGCATGATCAGCCTGCTCGAGGTGCCCGGCGTCGCCGACAAGCCCGCCCTGTTCTCCACCTTCCTGATGTGGCTGCTGGCCGACCTGTTCAACGACCTGCCCGAGGTGGGCGACCTGGACAAGCCCAAGCTCGTCTTCTTCTTCGACGAGGCGCATCTGCTGTTCAAGGACGCCTCGAAGGATTTCCTCGCCTCGATCACCCAGACCGTGCGGCTGATCCGTTCCAAGGGCGTCGGCATCTTCTTCGTCACCCAGACCCCCAAGGACGTGCCCGGGGAGGTGCTCGCGCAGCTCGGATCCCGGGTGCAGCACCAGCTGCGGGCCTTCACCCCGGATGACGCCAAGGCGTTGCGGGCGACCGTGTCGACCTACCCGAACTCCGGCTACGACCTCGAAGAGGTGCTGACCGGGCTGGGCACGGGCGAGGCGATCGTCACGGTGATGAACGAAAAGGGGGCGCCCAGCCCCGTCGCCTGGACCCGCCTGCGCGCGCCGCGGGGATCGATGGCGCCCACCGCGCCGGAGCAGATCGACGCCGCCGTGGCCGCTTCGCCCCTGTTGGCCGTCTACGGCGCCGCGATCGACCGCGACTCCGCCCGGGAGATGCTGGCCGTGAAGTTGGAAGCGGCGAACCGGGCCGCCGCTGCCGAGCAGGAAGCTCTCGCGCAGGCCAAAACGGCGGCGGCCGCCGAGAAGGCGCAGGACCTCCTCGACGCGAAGGCGGAGAAGGCGCAGAAGAAAGCGCAGGCCGAGTACGACCGGCTGATGCGGCAGACGAAGGGAACGACCCGCACCCGCACGAGTTCCCGCCCGCAGCAGAGCGTGCTCGAGCAGGTGCTCGGATCATCCGTCACCAAATCGATCCTGACCGGCGTCGTGGGCGGCATCTTCGGCACTCGCCGCCGGCGCTGACCGCAGTGAACGCGGCTGACCGCAGTGAGCGCGGCTGACCGCAGTGAGCGCGGCTGACCGCCGCCGACCGCCGCGAGCGCGGCGCCGGCGCTACTCCGCCCGGGTCGGCCGCCGCTCGAACCAGTACAACAGTTCGGGGCGCACCCGGTTGAGGTCCTGCAGGGTCATCGGCTCCGGCACCCGCACGACGGGGGCCGCCAGCTGGTCGACGACGGTTTCCATGGCGCCCTGCGAATAGAACTGGCCGCGCATGCGCAGCAGCAGGCGGCCGTCCGTGCCCGTGACGAAGAGCTGCGGATGCGTGTCGAGCGCCCCGCTCTGGTACAGATCCAGCAGCACGACGCTGCCGATCTCGTCCGTGTCGAAGTTGGTGACGCGGCCCAGGAAGCCTCGTTCCGAGATCCCCTCGCCGTCCACACGGATGACCGTGCGCGAGTAACCGAGGTACGCCAGCGCACAGAGACCGACGAGAACACCCTGGGCGGCGGCGATCGGCTGCCAGGTGCCGGTGGGAATGGTGAGCCAGAAAAGCACCGCGGAGACGGGTGCGACCAGGGCCAGCACGGAGAGCCCGGACTGGAGCAGAACCCGGCCGTAGGGTCGCAGAGCGTGTGTACGCATCCGCAATCCCCCGCTGAATCTCACCCTTGGTTCCCCCTCGCCGGTGTACTCAGATTATCGCTGTTTTGCGGATTCCGCGGCAGCCACCGCTTTGGGGGGCGGCCGTGAATCGGAAGTGGAGGAAGACGGCGCGCCGACACCCGGAAAGACGGCCCGTCGAACGCCCCAAGACGGCCCGCACCCGCCCCGCGGCGCGGCGCGGGAACCGTAGAGTAAGCAGGTGCAATCAAAGTCGGCGCGGACGAGCCGCGCGAGAACGCCGCGGGGCCGGTTGCACCCTGCCCAGGTGGTCACCGCGGGTTTCGCCGTGGCGATCCTGATCGGCACGGGCCTGCTGATGCTGCCGATCGCCTCGCCCGGGCCCGGCGGGGTGTCGTTCCTGGTGGCGGTCTTCACGGCGACCTCGGCGATCTGCGTGACGGGGCTCGTCACCGTCGACACGGCCACGGCCTGGTCAACCTTCGGTCAGGTCGTCATCCTGCTTCTGATCCAGATCGGCGGGTTCGGCATCATGACGTTCGCGTCCGTCATCGGGCTGGCCGTCGTGCGCAAGATGTCCCTGCGCTCGCGCATCACCACGGCGTCGGAGGCTGGCAGCCTCGGCCTCGAAGACGTGCGGGGCCTCATCCTCGGCGTCGTGCGCATCTCCCTGATCGTGGAACTCATCGTCGCGGTGCTCCTCAGCCTGCGATTCCTGATCGGCTACGGCGAGCCCCTCGGCCGAGCGGTCTGGCTCGGGGTGTTCCACTCGGTGTCTTCGTTCAACAACGCCGGCTTCGGCCTGTTCAGCGACAGTCTCATCTCGTATGCCACCGACCCGTTCATCTGCCTTCCCGTTGCCGCCGCCATTATCATCGGCGGCCTCGGGTTCCCCGTGATCATGCAGTTGCGCAAGCACCTTCGGGCGCCGCTGCAGTGGACCATGAACACCCGGATCGTGCTGGTGGGCACGATCGCTCTCCTCGTGCTCGGCACCGTCTACATCACCGCGGTGGAGTGGTCGAACCCGGCCACGCTCGGCCCGCTGGACTGGCCGAGCAAACTCCTGGTGGGGTTCTTCCAGGCGGTGCAGACCCGCACGGCAGGCTTCAACAGCATCGACGTCGGGTCGATGGACTCCGCGAGCCTGCTGGGGATGGATGTGATGATGCTGATCGGTGGCGGCCCGGCCGGAACCGCGGGCGGCATCAAGATCACCACCTTCGCGGTGCTCTTCTTCATCATGCTGACCGAGATCCGCGGCGAGGTGGCGGTGAACGTGTTCGGCAAGCGCCTCTCGAGGGCCGTGCACCGCCAGGCGATCACGATCGTGCTCCTGGCCGTCGCCGTGATCACGGTATCCACCGTGGCCCTGATGCTGCTCACCGATTTCAGTCTCGACCAGCTCCTGTTCGAGGTGATCTCCGCCTTCGGCACCGTGGGCATGTCGACCGGCATCACCGCCAGCATGCCCGTCGCGGGTCAGGTCATCCTGATGCTGCTCATGTTCATCGGCCGGCTCGGGCCGATCGCGTTCGCGTCGGCTCTGGCCCTGCGAGAGCGCCGCACCACGTACGAATTACCGAAGGAGAGGCCCATCATTGGCTAAGTTTTCCCTGTTCGGGCACAACCAGCCCGCCCGCCTGGCGGAGGCCGACTCCGTCGTCGTGATCGGCCTGGGCCGGTTCGGCAGCTCGCTGGCCCTGGAGCTGATGGCCAGCGGCACCGAGGTGCTCGGCATCGACGGAGACGAGGAGATCGTGCAGGCGCACAACCGTCTGCTCACCCACGTCGTCCGCGCTGACTCCACCAAGGAGGAAACCCTCCGGCAGCTCTCGGTGCCCGAGTTCAGCAGTGCCGTCGTCGCCATCGGCGGCGACATCCAGGCGAACATCCTGACCGCGTCCCTGCTGCTGAAGCTCGGCATCCCCAACATCTGGGCGAAGGCTGTCAACGACCCGCACGGCGAGATCCTGCGCCAGATTGGAGTCTCCCACGTGATCTACCCCGAAAAGGACATGGGCAAGCGGGTCGCCCACCTCGTGCGCGGGGTGATGCAGGACTACATCGAGATCGACGAGAACTTCGCCCTGGTGAAGACGAGCCCGCCGAAGGAGATCATCGGCGTGCCGCTGGGGCAGTCGAGCGTGCGCACCATCCACGGCGTCACCGTCACCGCGTTCCACCGCCCGGGCGACGGCTGGAGCTACACGACCCTCGACACGCGGCTCGAAGCCGACGACGTCATCCTGATCGCCGGCGATGTGCGCAAGGTGGAGGCCTTCTCCCGGCTGACCTGAGGCCCACGGATGCCGCCGGCCGGCGACCCCGTCGGCGACCAGTTCGGCTGCCGCTCGGTCCGCCGCTCCGTCCGCCGCTCGGGCCCCGCCTGCCATCCGCCTGCCATCCGCCTGGCGGTGCCATGATGGCCCCATGAACTCCCCGGCACGGCCACCGTCCCCCTTCGCCGTCGAGACCCGCGGCCTCGTGAAGCGCTTCGGCGGCACGGTCGCGCTGGCCGGCGTCGACCTGGCCATCCCGGCGGGCAGCATCTTCGGCGTGATCGGCCCGAATGGCGCGGGCAAGACCACCACGATGCGGCTGCTGCTGGACATCATCCGTCCCACCTCGGGCCACCTCCGGGTGCTGGGAGAAGACCCTCGCGCCGGCGGGCCGAGGCTCCGCAGCCGGATCGGTTTCCTGCCCGGTGAGGTCTCCCTGCCGGGCCAGCTGACCGCCCGGCGGGTGCTGACGGACTTCGCGCGGATCAGCGGCCCGGTCGAGCCCGGGCGGGTCGACGAGCTGGCCGAGCGGCTCGGGCTCGACCTGGACCGGCGCGTGCGGCAGCTGTCCAAGGGCAACCGGCAGAAACTCAGCCTGGCGCAGGCGTTCCTGCACCGGCCGCGACTGCTCGTGCTCGACGAACCCACCAGCGGACTCGACCCGCTCGTGCAGCAGGAGTTCCAGGCCATGGCCCGGGAGGCCGCCGCGAACGGCCAGACGGTCTTCCTCAGTTCGCACGTGCTCAGCGAGGTGCAGGACACGGCCGACTCCGTCGCCATCCTGCGCCGGGGCCAGGTGGTGAAGACGGCCACCGTCACCGAGCTCCGCGAATCCGCCGTGCGCCACCTGCGAGTCGTCACCGAGGGCCTGACCGTGGCCGAGGCGCTCGAACGACTCTCACGGATGCCCGGGGTCGGCGGCGTCACCGCCCGCACCGTCGATCGTCCGGCCGGGTCGCTCCGGGTCGCCCCGTCCTTCACCGGAGCGTCCGGCACTCCCGCGGTCGTCGAATGCCGCGGCACGCTCGCCGGTCCCGTGCAGCCGTTCGTCGCCGCCGTCGCCGGGCTGTCCCTGCTCGACCTGAGCCTGGAGGAACCCAACCTGGAGGAAGCCGTGCTGGCGCTCTACTCCGAGGCGCCGGGGTCTGAGCCGCCGAGGTCTGAGCACCCGGCCTCTGAGCCGCCGAGGTCTGAGCACCCGGCCTCTGAGCCGCCGAGGTCCGAGCACCCGGCCTCCGAGCCCGGGGGGTGACTCCCGTGGCTAGCCGGATGCCCCTCTTCACGAAGGCGGCCCGGGACTCCTGGGCCGGCCTGCTCGGCTGGGTCCTGGCCATCGTGGTGTCCACGCTGGTGTACCTGCCGCTGTATCGCACCTTCGGTTCCTCGGCCATCCTCGACGACCTCATCAAGAGCATGCCGCAGGCGATGATCAGGGCGCTCAACTACGACCTGATCGCCACCGGCGCCGGCTACGTGCAGGCCACGATCTTCGGCCTGATCGGCTTCATCTTCCTGACGATCGCCGCGGTGAGCTGGGGCGCGCAGGCGGTCGGCGGCGACGAGGAGTCCGGTCGGCTCGAACTCACCCTCGCCCACGCGGTCACCCGCACCCAGATCGTGCTCGAGCGCGCGCTGGCCCTGGTCCTGCAGGTCCTCGTCCTCGCGGGAGTCACCCTGGTCATGGTGCTGCTGCTGAACGGCCCGGCGAATCTGAACGTCGATCCGGTCAAGGCGGTGGGGACATCCGTCGTCTTCGCGGCACTCACGCTTCTGTCGGGTGCCGTCGCGCTCGCCGTGGGGGCGTGGACCGGTCGCCGCCTGCCCGCCCTCGTCGCGGGCTCGGGGATCGCGGTGCTCGGCTATGCCCTGAACGGGATCGGCAACCAGAACCCCGACCTGGAATGGCTGCACCGGTACTCGCCCTACAACTGGGCGTTCGGCGACCAGCCGCTGCTCGATGGGGTCGACTGGGGCGCGGTGGCCCTGCTTTCCGGCCTCAGCCTGCTGCTCGTGGCGCTCGCCGTGGTCGGCCTGAACCGGCGGGACATCTCCGCCTGATCCCGGGTCGCGCTCGCAGGATGCCGCCGTGCCCGTGCCGCCGTGCCCGTGCCGCCGTGCCGCCGTGCCGTGCCGCCGTGCCGTGCCGTGCCGCCGTGCCGTGCCGCCGTGCCGTGCCGCCGTGCCGTG